>NZ_JBEZEH010000312.1:0-5386 GCF_040648775.1 Micromonospora sp. NPDC049089 | reverse complement strand
GCCCGCAGGGCCAGCTCCGCGATCCGGGTGGAGTAGCGGGCGTCGATCTCGGCGATGCGGCGGTCCCGTTGGGCGCCCACCCGCTCTGGTACGGCAGCCGCGGCCCGCTGGACCCGGGCCAGTCGTTCCCGCCCGGCGGTCAGGTCGGCCTGGGCGGCGGACAGTCGGGTGCGGGTGGCGCCCAACGCCTCGGCGAGGGTGTCCCGGACCCGGCTGGCCAGCTGACCGCGCCGGTCAGCCATCGGAGTCCCGACGCGTCGGCGCGTCCCGCCAGGGGCTGCCCGAGCGTGGGGGCGGCCCAGCGGGGCGTGGCGGCGGCCCGTCCGAGCGCTGCGGCAGACCACCGGAGCGCTGCATCGCACCGCCGGCGCGGGGAACCGCCCCCGCCGACCGCACGGTCCCGCTCGGCTGCTGCGTGCCCGCCGGTTGCCCCGCCCGCGCCGGCTGCCCGACGTCGCCTCGCTGCCCCGAACCCGCCGGTTCTTTCGCGCCGCCGGCCGGCAGGTCCCGGCCCAGGCGGGCGAGCAGCAGCCCGGTCGCCACCCCGGCGGTCACCGCGGAGTCGGCGGCGTGCGGTGGTTCCCCCGAGGCGCGCGGCGGCGGCATCCGGCACACCCGGGTCAGCAACGTCTCCAGCACCGGCGGCGGCAACCCGGGCAGCAGGTCGCGCACGCGTCCGTCCAACTCGCCGCGCAGCCGCCCGAGATCGGTGGCGCGAGGCGGGTGCCCGAGCAACTCGCCGGCCAGCTCACGCAGCAGCGGCGGCGCCAGCGCCGCCATGCCCAGCCCCACGTCGGCCGGGGCTCGGCGCAGCTCCTTGCGGAGCCGGTCCCGGTCGCCGGAGCGGACACCACCCACCACTCGGCGCAGCAACTCCTGGGAGTCGCCCACCTGCTCGTCGGGCTCGTCGTCGGTGCCCTCGCGCCCGCCGGTCAGCTCGGCCACCCGCACCGACCACCAGCGGCGCATTCGCACCTGCTCGGCCGGCTCAGGCGCGACCACGGCGGGCCCGGACACCGGTGGCGTGTCGTGTCGGGGAGCGCGTTGCTGCTCAGGGCGGGGCGCTGGGGCGCCGTCCGCGCCGAGCCCGATCGCCGTCAGGTACGCCGACAGCTGTTCCTGGGCCACCCGCAGCGCGTAGCCGGCACTCTCGGCGTGCTCGGTGGCGGCGGAGAGCTCGGGCACCCCCATCGGGTTGGCCGACTCCTGTCGTACCCAGCGCAGCCGCTCCGCGGCCAGGCCGAACTTCTCCAGCGCCTGCCCGAGCAGCGCGACCGGGAACTCCTCGGTGGCGGCACGGACCTGCCCGCCGACATCCTCGATGATGGACATGACGGCCTACAGAGTGGAGACGTAGAGCTGCGCCTGCTCCACCGCGACAAGTGTCGCGGCGAGACACTCCTCCAGCTCCTGGCTGGCCTGGGTCAGTGACGCCTGGGCCGCCTCCACAGTCTCGTGCCCGCTGCCCTCCAGCGCCCCGGCAAGGGTCTGCTGTGCCTCGGAGAGTTTCTCGCCGGCTGCCTGCACGGCTGTCTGCCCGTCTCCGATCTGTTGGAGGGCGACATCGATGGCAGCCTTCAGCTCGGCGACGCTCGCCACGGCGGAACCTCCTGGGGGCGGGGAGATCTCCATTAGAGCCTATCGCCGGTTCCGAAAGAACATCCGCCCTGTCGGTGTTCCTGCCCGCCTGTCCGGAAGGCCCTCGGAAGTGCCGGGAGTCCGATCTGTGGGAGTCCCAGTGCGAGAATTTCTCAGTTGCTGGTCGGGTTCTCGCGGAGCCAGCGCGGGCCGTACACCTCGGCGCCCAGCGCCGTCACCCGGCCGCGCAACTCCCGGTCGGCGGTGACCACTAGCCGCCGACGCCGCGGCGCGCCCTCCACCAGCTCGACCACCGTGTCGTCGCCGGAGCCGGCGGCGGAGACCACCCGCACACCCTCGGTGCCCGGTACGCCCCGCGCGGCCCCCTCGACCACCAGGACCACCTCCACCGGGGCGGTCAGCCGGGCCGGCAACCCGATGGTCGCCACCGGGGCGAGCGAGTCGCGCAACCGGGCAGCGGCCCCGGCGCGGTCACGCCACCACCCGTTCGGGCGCGAGCCCACCACGTTGGCGCCATCCACGATCAGCAGCGGGGTCTCATCCATCCGGTCAGCCTGCCACCACCGCCCGTCCCTGGCCCGACGCCACTCCCGGAATGCCGGTCCTTCGCCACCTGCGGCGTTTGTCGGGCCGCGCGCCGGGTAGCCCCTGCCGACCGTGCCGAGCCCTACTGCGGAGGACAGACATGATGGGACCCGGTGACATCGGCTCCGACCCGTGGGACGAATTCCTGGCCAGGTACTTCGGCCGGGGCGAGGGAGGGCGCCGACCGCCGCACCGGGTCGACATCACCCGACTGATGACGGCGGACGCCCGGGAGATGCTGGCCGACGCGGCCCGACGGGCCGCGCAACGGCAGAGCAGCGACCTGGACACCGACCACCTGCTCTGGGCGGCGCTGCAACGCGAACCGCTGCGTGACCTGGTACGCCGGGCCGGGGCCGACCCGGACACCCTGCTCAACGCCCTCGGCGGAAAGGGCGACGGCGCGCCACGCGGGGAGGTGCCGCCCAACCTCTCGTTGACCCCCGCCGCCAAGCGGGCGCTGCTCGACGCCCATCAGCTGTCCCGCGCGATGGGTGCCAACTACATCGGCCCCGAGCACATCCTGATGGCGCTGCCGCTCAACCCGGAGTCGCCGGCCGGGCGGATGCTGGCCGCCGGCCGGATCCAACCCGAGTCGTTGCAGGCCGCCAACGCCGAGCGCGGGCCGATGACCGGGCCGAAGCCGGACCGTGGCACCCCCACCCTGGACCAGTACGGGCAGGACCTCACCGACCTGGCCCGCAACGACCAGATCGACCCGGTGATCGGGCGGGCCGACGAGATCGAGCAGGCCGTGGAGATCCTGTCCCGGCGGACCAAGAACAACCCGGTGCTGATCGGCGAGGCGGGCGTCGGCAAGACCGCCATCGTCGAAGGGCTGGCCGAACGGATCTGCGACGGCGACGTACCGCAGACCCTGCTCGGCAAGCGGGTCGTCCAGCTCGACCTGGCCGGTCTGGTCGCCGGCACCCGTTACCGGGGCGACTTCGAGGAACGGCTGAAGAAGGTGATCGACGAGATCCGTGCGCACCGGGACGAGCTGATCATCTTCATGGACGAGATCCACACCCTGGTCGGGGCCGGTGGCGCCGGCAGCGAGGGCGGAATGGACGCGTCGAACATGCTCAAACCCGCCCTCGCCCGCGGCGAGCTGCGGGTGATCGGCGCGACGACGCTGGACGAGTACCGCAAGAGCATCGAGAAGGACGCCGCCCTGGCCCGGCGCTTCCAGCCGGTGCTGGTGCCCGAGCCCAGCGTCGACGACACCATCGCCATCCTGCGCGGGCTGCGCGACCGGTACGAGGCCCACCACCAGGTGCGCTTCACCGACGAGGCGCTGGTCTCGGCCGCCGAGCTGTCCGACCGGTACGTCACCGACCGGTTCCTGCCGGACAAGGCGATCGACCTCATCGACCAGGCCGGCGCCCGGGTGCGGCTGCGGACCCGCACCCCCGCGTCCGACGTGCGCGAGCTGGAGCAGGAACTCGACGAGGTACGCCGGGACAAGGAACAGGCCGTCACCGACGAGCAGTACGAGCGGGCCTCCGCGCTGCGCGACCGGATCTCCGAGCTGGAGGAGGACATCCGACGCGCCAACGGCGAGGACGGCTCGTCCGGATCCCAGGTGCCCGAGGTGGGCCCCAAGGAGATCGCCGAGGTGGTCTCCCGGGCCACCGGCATCCCGGTCAGCCAGCTCACCGAGGAGGAACGCGACCGGCTGCTGCGCCTGGAGGGTCACCTGCACCAGAAGGTGGTCGGTCAGGACGACGCGGTCACCGCGGTCGCCGAGGCGGTGCGCCGCTCCCGGGCCGGGCTGGCCGACCCGGAGCGACCGATGGGCAGCTTCCTGTTCCTCGGCCCGACCGGTGTCGGCAAGACCGAGTTGGCGCGGGCCCTGGCCGAGGCGTTGTTCGGCGAGGCGGACCGGATGGTCCGGGTGGACATGAGTGAGTTCCAGGAGCGGCACACGGTCAGTCGGCTGGTCGGCGCGCCGCCCGGATACGTCGGGTACGAGGAGGCCGGTCAGCTCACCGAGGCGGTGCGTCGCCGCCCGTACGCGGTGGTGCTGCTCGACGAGATCGAGAAGGCCCACCCGGACGTCTTCAACATCCTGCTCCAGGTGCTCGACGACGGGCGGCTCACCGACAGTCAGGGTCGCACTGTGAACTTCAAGAACACCGTCCTGATCATGACGAGCAACCTCGGCTCCGAACTGATCACCGGCGCCCAGCGCTCGGTCGGCTTCGGCACCGGGGACGTGGGCAGCGAGCAGGAGAGCAACGAGCTGCGCGAGCGCCTCATGCGCCGCCTTCAGGAGAACTTCCGCCCGGAGTTCCTCAACCGCATCGACGAGGTCATCATCTTCCGCCGGCTCGAGGCCGAGCAGCTGCGCGACATCACCGCGCTTCTGTTGGAGGAGACCCGCCGCCGGATGCACGCCCAGGACCTCCAGGTGGAGTTCACCACCGCCGGCATCGACTGGCTCGCCGAGCACGGCTACCAGCCGGAGTTCGGCGCCCGCCCGCTGCGCCGGGTGATCCAGCGGGAGGTGGACAACCACCTGTCCCGGATGCTGCTGGAGTCGGCGATCTCGCCGGGGCAGAAGGTCACTGTGGACGTCCGCGACGGGGCGCTCACCTTCGACGTAACAGCGGGCGAGCGGGGGTACACCGCCGCCACGACCACACACCCGCGATGAGCGGGCCGGCGCGAAGGGACGAACAGGAGGACCCGCACCAGCCCGCGGAGTCCGCGAAACCCCGGGACGAGGACGACCATCCCGACCCGATCCTGGCGTCGCCCACCGCGAACCCCCGCCGGACGCGGGTGCCCGCGGAGGGCCTGCACCCGAAGACCGACCAGGACGACCCGGAGACGTCCGGGCCGCCGCCCGGAGAGGAGACCTGATGGTACGCGAAGCGCGGCTCGACCCCGAGGTGGAAGTGCTCTGGGAGGACTTCCACGCCGAGGTCAACGTCCCGTCGGAGCAGCTGCGGACCTGGCTGCTGACCCGGGGTTCGGGGGAGGAGTCGTTCAGCCCGAACCCGAACCTCGACCTGCCCCAGCCCGGCCGGGAGATCCTCAAGGTGCTCAACAAGCGCAAGGTGGACCTCACCCCGGAGGACATCGAGGTGATGCGGGAGGCGGTCGAGCGGATCCGCGAGCTGATGGACGCCAAACCGTCGCGCGGCAACGCCGACGACAACTGGCGGCACTCCCTGCTGGACCTGGGTCACGACCC
>NZ_JBEZEH010000311.1:0-5482 GCF_040648775.1 Micromonospora sp. NPDC049089 | reverse complement strand
CCTGGGCCGCCGCTCACCTCGCGAGTTGCAGGGCCTACCCGAGCCTCACGTCGGCGAGGCGTTCACCACGGCGGGTGGACGGAAGCTGGGAAGGATCGTCTCGGTCGACCCCGGCAGGCAGCTCACGAGTACCATCATGGGCGCCTTCATGTCCTACGTCCTGGTGCCCTGGGAGCGGAACACCACGCGTCTGCTCCTCAAGGTCGTCATGCAGACGCCCCGCTGGGCCGCACCCGGACTGTCCGTCGGAGACCTGATCATGGCGAGACGGCAGTTACTGAACCTGAAGCAACTCGCCGAGCGCAGCCGGCACCGGTGAACACCGGACCGGATCAGGCCGTCGGTCGGGCTCCAGGTTGCGGTGTGTGGTTGACGGGGTAAGACCTGAATGTCGGGCACCTGGGTAGGCTGCACCGGCGGTGGCCCCCTTCCAGGCAGTGGTGGCCACCCGCACCGACCGGTGACACGTTCCCGTATCCGCAGACGAGAGGCGAACCCCCCACCATGACCGCGGTACCAGGCCAACGGTCTACTGCCGCTGCGCGTCCGGCCGCTGCCGAGCAAGCAGCGGAGGAGGACCTGCGGGCGCTGTTCGGGCAGTCCATCGCCGTCTTCGCCTCGCTGGCCGGGCCGGAGCACCTGCTGGAGACGGCGAACCCGGCGTTCTTCGCCACCATCGGCGAAGAGCGGGCCCGGATCGGGGTCGCGCTCGCCGAACTGATGCCTGAACTGGCCGGTCAGGGATTCATCGCGCTCCTGGACCAGGTCCTCCGCACAGGCGAGCCGTACACCGGCCGTGACGTCCGGGTGGTGCTGGGCAGCGGCCCGCAGGCGCGGGAGGCGTTCTTCGACTTTACCTACGAGCCGCGCCGGGGCCCCGACGGCACCGTGACCGGCATCCGTGTGCTGGGCGTGGAGACCACGCAGGTCAAGCATGCCCAACGGCTGATGGCCGAACACCGTGCCCTGTTGGAGCAGATCGCCCGCCAGGCGCCCCTGACCGAAGTGCTCGACGGGATGGCGCGCTGCATCGAGAACCTCGCACCGCAGGAGGTGCTCGTCTCCGTGCTGCTCGCCGATCCCGACGCCCGGCACCTGCGCCACGGCGCCGCGCCGAGCCTGCCGGACTTCTACAACCAGGCCATCGACGGCATCGCGACCGGCGAAGGTGTCGGTTCGTGCGGCACCGCCGCCCACCGGCGGGAACCGGTGATCGTCACCGACATCGCCACCGACCCGTTCTGGGACGACTTCCGCGGGCTGGCCGACCAGGCCGGGTTGGCTGCCTGCTGGTCCACGCCGATCCTGGCCCGCGACGGCGGCCTGTTGGGCACCTTCGCGATGTATCACCGCACCCCACGCGTCCCGCAGGACACCGACATCGCCCTCACCCGGCTCTTCGCCGGCACGGCAGCCCTGGCCATCGAACGCCATCACATCGAGCAGGCGAAACTCGCCGCCGAGGCACGCGCCAAGTCCGCCAGTGACGAGCTGGCCAAGGTGCTGCGCGTGGAGCGGGAACTGCGCGCCGAGGCTGAGCAGCGCGCCGCCGTCGCGGCGGAACTCGCCACCCAGATGCGCGCCGCCGCGGCCGCGCAGGCCGCCGCGCCGCACCCCGAGCACTGCCAGCTCGGCGGCGCCGCCGGGTGCACGGCGCCAGCCGAGGTCAAGGTCGCCGATTCGTGGGGTGACGCGGCGTGGGGCTGCCCCGCCCACGTCGAGGAGGCCATCCTCAACGTGCGGTCGGTGTTCATCGCCAGCGAGGAACTCGGCGGCCTGACCGCCTACCTCAACCGCTGATCAATCGCAGAGCCGTGGCAGTCCGCCTCGTACCGGTGGTGGAGGAATCTCAGGAGATCTTCCACCCGCCGATTCACCCACGGCCACAAGTGCTTGGCCCTTCAAATTTTCACCGGTAGCCTTTCGGCAGACATCGGTGCTCATCTACCCAGGTCCGACGGGGTCAGGGCGTCCACCGTACGCCCGGGTTCACCCGCCCCGACCAGTCGAAGACCGCCATGTTGTCCCACTGATTACCGGTGCCGTTGATGTTGGCCGGGTCCCAGCCGTTGCCGCGGACGGCGTACCAGGTCGGTTCCCAGTAGAAGACGCCGATGGCCCCCGCGTTGCGGGCGGTGTTCTGCACCCAGTCGAACTCCTGGGCCTGCCCGGACCAGGTCGCGCTGATGCCGTCACAGGTCGCGTCGCCGATGGCGTTCGGTTCGCTGTCCGCGTTGTTCCGGGTGAAGGGGTACGCGGTCTCCACGATCACCACCGGCTTGCCGTACCGCCCACGCAGGTCGACGATGTTGTTGTAGAGGTTCGCCAGGCTGCCGTGCCACATGCAGTAGTACGACTGCGCGGTGATGTCCCACTGCACACCCTGCGCTCGGATGCCGTCGTAGAACCATCGGGCGTTGGCGTTGCTGTCGGCGTTGGCGGTATGGATCATCACCGGGATGCCGCTGCCGCACGCCTTCGTCGCGTTGTAGCCCTGCTTCAGCAGGCCGGCCAGCGGGGCGAAGTCGTTGTTGACGACCTTGCCCTCGTTCCACAGCATCCCGACGTTGATCTCGTTGCCGATCTGCACACTGTCCGGCAGGGTGCCCTGCCCCCGCAGGCTGGAACAGACGTCGTAGGTGAAGGCGTAGACGTCGGTACGCAGTTGGCTGAGGCTGTGGCCGACCCAGGCGGCCGGTTTGTACTGCTTTCCCGGGTCGGCCCAGGTGTCGGAGTAGTGGAAGTCGATGAGCACCTTGAGGCCCTTCGCCCTGGCCGCCCTCGCCTGACCCAGCACCGCACTTTTGTTGTTGTAGCCGCTCACCGGGTTGTTCCAGACGCGCAACCGGACGTAGTTGACGCCGACGGACTTCAAGATGTCCAGTGGGTCGCGGGCGACGCCACCGGCGTCGTAGTACCTGGCGCCCAGATCCAGGCTGCGCTGCAACGAGGAGACGTCGGCACCCCGCATGGTGAGCGTGTTCGCGGCGGAGGCGGGCGCGGGCGCGCCGCCGAGCGTGCTGGCGACGCCGAGGACGCCGACTGCGACAGCCGCGAGCAGAGCCCTGGCACGGCGGTGGTGGGGTGTGGCCGAATGTGTGTTCACGAGACTCCTTCAGCCCACCGTGCAGGGAGCGCCGTTCAGCGAGAAGCCGGTCGGCGGCGCGTCACTGACGCCCCACCGCCCCTGCACGCCGAAGGTCGCAGAGCCGTTTGGCGCGAGGACGCGGTTCCAGTCGACGTTGCGAGCGGTCACGACGGTCCCGGTCTGGCCGATCGTGGCGTTCCACCCCGAGGTGACCTGCTGGTCCCCCGGAAAGCTGAAAGTGACGATCCAGCCGTCGATCGGGGCCGTCCCGGCGTTGTGGACTGTCGCAGTGGCCACGAAACCGCCCGGCCACTCGGACTGGTTCCGGTAGGTCACCCGGCAGGTCGAGGGCGGCGGAGTGGTCGTCGTCGTGGGCAGGGTGACAGTGTTGGACGCGATCGACACGTTGCCCGCCGCGTCCCGGGCCCGCACGTAGTACAGGTTGCGCAGCGGCACCGACGCAGGTAGCGGCGCCGTGTACGTGGTACCCGGCACGGTGGCGACCAGTTGCGACGTGAACCAGCCGTCGAACCGGTAGACGTTGTAGCCGAGCACGCCGACGTTGTCCGTCGACGGCGACCAGGACAACGTGCCGGTCGAGGCGGTCACCTCGCCCACTGTCAGGTTCTGCGGCGCGCTCGGAGGGGTGGTGTCCGGGCCGGTGTCCGTCACCGGGGTGACCACTGTCAGCGCATTCGACCAGTTCGAGCGTTGCCCGAGGCTGTCCCGGGCGATCAATCGGAACGTGTACTGCTGGCCCGCCCCAAGGTAGCTGGTGATCGTGGTGCTGGTGACGGCCCCGACGCTGGCGCTGAAGACGATGTCGCCGAACTCCTGGTAGTACGTGATGTCGTACCCGGCGATGGCGCAGCAACCTGACGTGGCGGCCGTCCAGGTCAGCGTGACCGACGCGCTGCGGACCTCGCTGGCGGTCAGGTTCGTGGGGGCACTCGGCGGAACGGGCGAGGTGCTCGGCGTACTGGACGGCGCAGTCGGCGGTGGCGGGGCGGTCCCGGCCGGCTCTGCGACCGACACCGCGGCCCCAGCGGGCGCCGGGGCGACCCCCGGGTACGCGGCGGGCGTCACGGTACCGGCGTCGGCTGCCGGCGCGGCGCTCAGAGCGGTGGCGAGCACCGCCGTCGACAGCACGACGGCGGCCAGCAGACCCGGCCGCGGACGGCCGATCAGCGAGGACGAGGGAGCACCTGTCATACGCCGACGATGCAGCAACACATCGATGATCGCCAACGTGTCTCACGCCTCGGCCGCTGATCAACCCGGCGCATTGTGGGTCATCGCCACTCCTCTCCCCCATCGCCTGGGCCGTGTCGCCGCGACGCGGTGTGGCCGAACGTCGGTGACTATCCACTGTGTCGCTACCGACGCCATTGGTTGCGGTCGAGCGATTCGCTGGGAGCGATACCAGTGGGGCAAAATCCAATGCTTCCGATCGCTAGACTCGCCGCAACGCCGGCACCGCCCGCAGAGCCGAGCCCGCGCCAATCCCGATCGAATGGAGACGCCTGTGACCCGCGACAAGGCGGCACCCCCCGGCATCGACCCCAACATTCCCAGCGTGGCCCGGGTCTATGACTTCTTCCTGGGCGGCAAGGACAACTTCGAGGTCGACCGGAAGGTCGCCGAGCACGCCCTGCGGATCACACCGGACGGACCGGCAGCCGGTCAGGCGAACCGGGCCTTCCTGCGTCGAGTGATTCGGTACCTGGTCACCGAGGCGGGCATCGATCAGTTCCTCGACATCGGATCGGGGCTGCCCACCCAGGGCAACGTGCACGAGGTCGCCACCGAGCACAACCCGAAGGCTCAGGTGGTCTATGTGGACAACGACCCGATAGTCCTGACGCACGGGCGGGCTCTGCTCGCCGCTGAGGGCACCGCGACGGTGATCCAGGCGGACATCCGGGAGCCGCAGGAGATCCTCAACCACCCTGACGTACGCCGGTTCCTCGACTTCGACCGGCCGATCGGCCTGCTGCTCTTCGCCATCCTGCACCACCTCGGCGACGACGAGGACCCGAAGGCGGTGGCGGCCGCGTTGATCGACGCGCTGCCCTCCGGCAGCTACGTGGCGATCTCGCACTTCCGCGACCCGGGTGAGCGGGACCCGGAGGGCTCCCGCAAGGCCCGCGAGGTCGAGCGGGTCTTCAACGAATCACTCGGCACCGGCCGCTGGCGCACCGACGAGGAGATCCTCTCGTTCGCCGATGGGTTGACGGTGCTGGAGCCGGGTCTGGTGCCGCTGGCCGAGTGGCGCCCAGAGCCGGACGCACCGACTACGGCGCAGACCGACACCTATCACACGTTCGTCGGGCTCCTCGCCCACAAACCGTAGGCACCGTCTTCTGGTGAGCACGTCGGCGGGGGCGCCCCCGC
>NZ_JBEZEH010000310.1:0-5512 GCF_040648775.1 Micromonospora sp. NPDC049089 | reverse complement strand
GGTGCGTCGGTGGTGGTGACGTCGTCTGGGTTGTTGGCGGGGTTGCCGGGGTTGTCGGCTGAGGTGGTGTTGGTTGATCGGCCGGGGTTGTGGGCTGGTGAGTCGGGTGCGGATGTGCCGGTGGTGGTGGGTCCGGACAACGCCTGTTATGTGATCTTCACGTCGGGCTCGACGGGCCGGCCGAAGGGCGCGGTGGTCACCCACGCCGGCCTGGTCAACCGGACCGCCCACGTCGCACCCACCATCAACCGCCTCGGTGCCGACGGCGTGATCCTGCAGAAAACCGAGATCGGTTTCGACGTCTCACCGGCCGAGGTCTACGCCGCCCTGTCGACGGGCGCGCGGATCGTCGTCGCCCGCCCGGGCGGGCACCGTGACCCCGCGTACCTGCGTGACCTGATCATCGCCGAGTCGGTCACCTCGATCGAGCTCGTGCCCAGCATGTTGTCGGCGCTGCTCGTCGAGGGGATCGAGCGGTGCACCTCGCTGCGATCGGTGGCGGTCGGCGGTGAGGAACTGCCGGTCGACGTGGCGCGGGCGTTCCTGGCTGCGCTGCCCGACTGCGAACTGCACAACACCTATGGGCCGGCGGAAACCACCGTCGACGTGACCAGTTGGCATTGCACCAACGAGGAGCTTGCCGCTCTGTCTCGCGTACCGCTCGGGCGCCCTTTCCCGAACCTCACCCTGCGCGTGCTCGACGACGAACTCCAGCCGGTGCCGGTCGGCGTGCGGGGGGAGTTGTTCGTCGGTGGTGTGGGTGTGGGTCGGGGTTATTTGCGGGGTGGGGGGTTGACGGCGGATCGGTTTGTGCCGGATCCGTTTGGGTTGGTGGGGTCGCGGTTGTATCGGACTGGGGATGCGGTGGCGTGGCGGTCGGACGGGAGTGTGGAGTTCCTGGGTCGGTTGGATGCGCAGGTGAAGTTGCGTGGTGTGCGGGTGGAGTTGGGTGAGGTGGAGTCGGCGTTGCGGTCCTGTGTGGGTGTGCGGGATGCGGTGGCGTCGGTGGTGGAGGTGGGTGGTCGGCGGTTGTTGGCCGGTTTTGTGGTGCCGGTGGGTTCGGGTGTTGATGTGGTGGGTGTTCGGGAGGTGTTGCGGGGGGTTTTGCCGGAGGTGTTGGTGCCTTCGGTGGTGATGGTGGTTGATGTGGTGCCGGTGGATCCGAATGGGAAGGTGGATCGGCGTCAGTTGCCGTTGCCGGTGCTTGGTGATGAGTCGGTGGGTGTGTTTGTGGCGCCGGTGTCGGTGGTGGAGCGCGCGGTGGCTGCGGTGTGGGCGCGGGTGTTGGGTGTTGACGTTGTTGGTGTCGAGTCGAGTTTCTTTGATCTCGGTGGTGATTCGATGCTGGCGGTGTCGTTGGTGGGTGCGTTGCGGGCGGCGGGTTATCCGACGAGTGTCCGCGATGTTTTCGCTTACCGGACCGTGCGCGGGCTCGCGGCCAGTTTCGGCGAGGGCGTTGACGAGTGGGAGCCGGTGGCGCCGTTCGCGTTGCTGTCCGACGCGGACCGGGCTGCTCTGCCGGACGGCCTGACCGACGCCTACCCCGCCGCGCAGACCCAACTCGGCATGCTCGTCGAGCTGGCCACCAGCGGAGCCCGGGCGGCCTACCACAGCGTCATCGCCCACCAGGTCCGCGACGGGCGACCGCTCTCGGCCGACGCGCTGCGGGCCGCCGTCGCGACGGTCGTCGCCCGGCACGAGATCCTGCGCACATCGTTCGACCTGACCGGCTACTCGGTGCCGATGCAGCTCGTCCACGCCGAGGTGACCCCGCAGGTGACCGTGGTGGACGGTCGCGACGTGCCGGCCGATGAGCAGGTGCGACTCTTCGAGGAGTTCGTCGCGACCGAGCGGGCCACCCCCTTCGACCTGGCTGTCGCGCCACTGCTGCGCGTCGCCGCGCACCAGGACGGCGACGCGAGTTGGTGGCTGAGCTTCACCATCTGCCACGCGGTCACCGAGGGCTGGAGCAGCGCACAACTGCTCGCCGAACTGCTGGCCGTCTACGCCGACCTGGCCGACGGGCGGAGCCCCACCGAAACCGAACAGCCGGTGGTGCGGTACGCCGACTTCATCGCCGCCGAGCTGTCCGCGCTGGCGTCCGACGAGGACCGGGACTACTGGCGCACGGTGGTCGACGGGCGCAACCCCTTCGTGCTCCCCGCGGGCTGGGGTGAGCCGGGCGATCCGACGGCCATCTCGACGACCGTCGACGTCACCGACCTGGACGAGGCCGTCGCACGGTTCGCCTCCGGGGCCGGCGTCTCGGTCAAGGCGGCGCTGCACGCGGCGCACCTGAAGGTGCTCAGCCAACTGACCACCGAGCAGAGCTTCCACGCCGGGCTGGTCTGCGACGCCCGGCCCGAGGTGTTCGGGGCCGACCGGGTGCAGGGCATGTATCTCAACACTTTGCCGTTCGGCTACGAGCGCACCGCCCGGACGTGGCGCGACCTGGTGACGGCGGTCTTCAACCAGGAGGTCGACCTCTGGCCCCACCGGCGGCTCCCGCTGGCGGAGATCCAGCGTGGCAGCGGTCAGCGGCTGCTGCGGGTGCTCTTCAACTACCAGGACTTCTCCCGCGCCGGGCAGTCGGCGACCGTGAGCGGCACCGAGCCGGTCGTCGTCGGCAGCGCCGGCGACGGCGCCACCGAGTTCGAGCTGTCGGTCTTCGCGCACCGGGGCAACTACCAGCTATCCAGCCGCAGCGACGTGCTCTCCCGAGCAAATCTGGAGCGGCTGGCCGGCATGTACCGGGCTGTGCTGGCGGCGATGGTCGCCGACCCGGCCGGTGACGCGCAGGCTGTCCACCTGCCCGGTGGCGAGCGGGAGCGGCTGCTGGGCGTGGTCGACACCGGCGTCGAGGAGCCGGTGACCGGCACGGTGGTCGAGCTGTTCCAGGCTCGGGTGGCCGCCGCACCCGACGCGGTAGCGGTGGTCGCCGGCCCGACCCGACTGACGTACGCGCAGGTAGACGCACAGGCCAACCGGCTCGCCGGGCACCTGCGGGCCGTCGGTGTGGGCAGGGGCGCGGTGGTCGGTGTCTGCCTGGATCGAGGTGCGGACCTGGTGCCCGCCCTGCTCGGCGTGCTCAAGGCCGGTGCCGCCTACCTGCCGCTGGACCCGACCCAGCCGGCCGAGCGCATCGCGTACCTGCTCGCCGACGCAGCCGCCGGGACGGTGGTCGCCACGGGTGCCCACGTCGACGCGCTCGCCGGTTACGACGGGCATCTGGTGCTGCTCGACCGCACCGACCTGACCGGCCACCCGGAGACCGACCCGGCCCCGGTGAACGACGCCGACGACCCGCTCTACGTCATCTACACGTCCGGCTCGACCGGCCGCCCGAAGGGTGTCTGCGTCAGCCACGCCAACGTGCTGAGGCTGCTCGACAGCGCGCAGGAGCACTACGCCACCGACGAGACCGACGTGGTCGCGCTGTTCCACTCGTACGCCTTTGACGTCTCGGTGTGGGAGTTGTGGGGTGCGCTGCTGCATGGCAGCCGACTGGTGGTTGTGCCGCCGGCGGTGGCCCGGGTGCCGGAGGATCTGCTCGACCTGCTGGTGGAGCAGGAGGTGACTCTGCTGGCCCAGACCCCCACGGCCTTCCGGGGACTGGTTCGGCTGGCCGCCGACGGTGACCAGCGGCTGCGGCGACTGGTGCTGCGCGCGGTCGTCCTGGCCGGCGAGCGGCTGGACTTCGCCGAACTCGCCCCGTGGGTCGATCGGCTCGGACTGGCCCGGATCGCCCTCGTCAACATGTACGGGATCACCGAGACCACTGTCTACTCCAGCTATCACCGGGTCACCCGCGCCGACCTCGCTGCCGGGGTGGGCAGCCGGATCGGGCGTCCGCTGGCCGGTCTGCGGATGTACGTACTCGACCACCAGGGGCACCCGACGCCGCTCGGTGTGCCCGGCGAGATCCACCTGGCCGGACACGGCGTGGCCCTGGGCTATCTGAACCAACCGGCGCTGACCGCCCAGCGGTTCCTGCCCGACCCCTACGGCCCCGCCGGCAGCCGGATGTACCGCACCGGCGACCTGGGGATCCGCCTCCCCGACGGCAGCGTGGAGTTCCTCGGACGGCTCGACGACCAGGTCAAGCTTCGCGGCTACCGGATCGAGTTGGGCGAGGTGGAGTCTGCGCTGGCCGCGCTGCCGGCGGTCGCCGAGGCGGCGGTCGTCCTGCGCGAGGACACCGCCGGCGATCCACGACTGGTCGGATACCTGGCCGGAGCGCCCGGGCAGCGGCCGAGCACGGGCGAGCTGCGCGCGGCGCTGGCCCGCACGCTGCCGGACTACATGATCCCGTCGGCCTTCGTGACGCTGGACCAGCTGCCCCGCAACAACAGCGGCAAGCTCGACCGGCGCGCGCTGCCCGCGCCGCAGGACGGCGATCCCGGCGACGGGCGGGCCATGGTCGGTCCGCGTACCGCGTTGGAGGAACGGGTCGCCGGGATCTGGGCACAGGTGCTGGGCCTGCCGGCGGTGGGCGTCGAGGACGGCTTCTTCGAGCTGGGTGGCCACTCGATCAAGGCGCTGGTGCTGGCCAGCACGCTGCGGACGGCCGGCTTCGACGTCTCGGTCGCGGACGTGATGGACCTGCAAACCGTTTCCCGGCTGTGCGCCGCGCTGGTCGACCGCACCGGACCGGTGCACGTCGACCGCCCGGTGGAGCCGTTCGAGCTGGTGTCCGCGCCGGACCGGGCCTTGCTGCCGGACGGCCTCACCGACGCGTACCCGCTGTCCCAGGTGCAGCTCGGCATGCTACTGGAGATGCTGGCCGACAACGGATGGAACCACTACCACAACGTGACGTCCTTCCTCGTCCGCGAGGACGACCCGCTGGACCTGGCAACGCTGCGCGAGGCGGTGGACCTCGTGGTGAACCGGCACGAGGTTCTGCGCTCCTCGGTGGACCCGACCGGCTACTCGGTGCCGATGCAGCTGGTGCATCCCGCCGTGCGGGTGCCGGTCGTGCCGCACGACCTGCGCGGGTTGTCCGAGGAGGACCGGGAGGCCGAGCTGCGCCGCCTCGTCGCCGTGGAGTACGCGTCGCCGTTCGACGTCGAGCGGGCGCCGCTGCTGCGGTTCGCCGTCTGCCGGGAGACCGACCGGAGTTGGCGGTTGGTGCTGACGATCTGCCACGTGGTCGTCGAGGGCTGGAGCCTGCACGCGCTGGTCGCGGCGATCCTCGACCGCTACCGCTCGATGCGCGTCGGTGCCGGGCCTGAGCCGGAGCCCCTGCCGGAGGTGCGGTTCGCCGACTTCATCGCAGGGGAACGTCGCGCCCTGGAGTCTCCGGTGGACCGACGGTACTGGCAGGACCTGACGGAGCGGTGCGTGAAGTTCACCTTCCCCACCGGCTGGCTGCCCACGTCGCCGCCGCCGACGCGTACCGCCCACACCGTCCGGGTGCCGTTCCGCGACCTGGAACCAGGGCTTCGGGCGGGGGGCGGCCGCGCGCGCGGCTCCCGGAAGGCGGTGGGGCGAGCCCCCCCCCCCACGCTGC
>NZ_JBEZEH010000309.1:2211-5535 GCF_040648775.1 Micromonospora sp. NPDC049089 | reverse complement strand
TCGGTGTGTGGTTGTTCTTTGAGAACTCAACAGGGTGCTTGTAAAGCCAGTGCCAATTATGATTTATACCCCGGACTGGTCAGTTTTTGCTGGCTGGTTGGGATTCCTTTGGCAACATTTGTTTGTTGTCAGGATGCTGTTCAACTAATTTTTTGTTGGAGAGTTTGATCCTGGCTCAGGACGAACGCTGGCGGCGTGCTTAACACATGCAAGTCGAGCGGAAAGGCCCTTCGGGGTACTCGAGCGGCGAACGGGTGAGTAACACGTGAGCAACCTGCCCCAAGCTTTGGGATAACCCTCGGAAACGGGGGCTAATACCGAATATTACTGCTGGCCGCATGGCTGGTGGTGGAAAGTTTTTCGGCTTGGGATGGGCTCGCGGCCTATCAGCTTGTTGGTGGGGTGATGGCCTACCAAGGCGACGACGGGTAGCCGGCCTGAGAGGGCGACCGGCCACACTGGGACTGAGACACGGCCCAGACTCCTACGGGAGGCAGCAGTGGGGAATATTGCACAATGGGCGGAAGCCTGATGCAGCGACGCCGCGTGAGGGATGACGGCCTTCGGGTTGTAAACCTCTTTCAGCAGGGACGAAGCGAGAGTGACGGTACCTGCAGAAGAAGCACCGGCCAACTACGTGCCAGCAGCCGCGGTAAGACGTAGGGTGCGAGCGTTGTCCGGATTTATTGGGCGTAAAGAGCTCGTAGGCGGCTTGTCGCGTCGACCGTGAAAACTTGGGGCTCAACCCCAAGCCTGCGGTCGATACGGGCAGGCTAGAGTTCGGTAGGGGAGACTGGAATTCCTGGTGTAGCGGTGAAATGCGCAGATATCAGGAGGAACACCGGTGGCGAAGGCGGGTCTCTGGGCCGATACTGACGCTGAGGAGCGAAAGCGTGGGGAGCGAACAGGATTAGATACCCTGGTAGTCCACGCTGTAAACGTTGGGCGCTAGGTGTGGGGGGCCTCTCCGGTTCCCTGTGCCGCAGCTAACGCATTAAGCGCCCCGCCTGGGGAGTACGGCCGCAAGGCTAAAACTCAAAGGAATTGACGGGGGCCCGCACAAGCGGCGGAGCATGCGGATTAATTCGATGCAACGCGAAGAACCTTACCTGGGTTTGACATGGCCGCAAAACTCGCAGAGATGTGAGGTCCTTCGGGGGCGGTCACAGGTGGTGCATGGCTGTCGTCAGCTCGTGTCGTGAGATGTTGGGTTAAGTCCCGCAACGAGCGCAACCCTCGTTCGATGTTGCCAGCGCGTTATGGCGGGGACTCATCGAAGACTGCCGGGGTCAACTCGGAGGAAGGTGGGGATGACGTCAAGTCATCATGCCCCTTATGTCCAGGGCTTCACGCATGCTACAATGGCCGGTACAATGGGCTGCGATACCGTGAGGTGGAGCGAATCCCAAAAAGCCGGTCTCAGTTCGGATCGGGGTCTGCAACTCGACCCCGTGAAGTCGGAGTCGCTAGTAATCGCAGATCAGCAACGCTGCGGTGAATACGTTCCCGGGCCTTGTACACACCGCCCGTCACGTCACGAAAGTCGGCAACACCCGAAGCCGGTGGCCCAACCCTTGTGGAGGGAGCCGTCGAAGGTGGGGCTGGCGATTGGGACGAAGTCGTAACAAGGTAGCCGTACCGGAAGGTGCGGCTGGATCACCTCCTTTCTAAGGAGCACCTTCCGACGAAAGTCGGTAAGGAGCCCGCATCACCCGACTGTGGTGGTGGGGTGCTCGAATGGCGGAGACACTGGCAAGTTTTGCTTCGGCAACGGCCGGGTTCCTTCTAGTACAGCTGCTCTTCGGGGTGGTGGGAACGAAGTCCTGGTGCGGCTGAGGGAGAATGTGAGCACCCTGTTGGGTCCTGAAGGAACAACCGTTGTGTTGTTGTTTCAGAGACGCGCCGGCCCTCCTTGGTGGGGGCTGGGAGTCTGCCAGGCATGGCCTGGCTCCACATACCGCCAACTTCTGGTTGGGTTTGGTGTGGGGCGGATCGGGTTGTGGGTTGGTCGTTTGTTGAGAATTGCACAGTGGACGCGAGCATCTTTGTGGTCAAGTTGTCAAGGGCGAACGGTGAATGCCTTGGCACCAGGAGCCGATGAAGGACGTGGGAGG
Source organism: Micromonospora sp. NPDC049089 (assembly GCF_040648775.1). NCBI lineage: Bacteria > Bacillati > Actinomycetota > Actinomycetes > Micromonosporales > Micromonosporaceae > Micromonospora > Micromonospora sp. NPDC049089. Next base: position 3,421 of record NZ_JBEZEH010000309.1, on the reverse strand, counting down.
CCGCGATAGGCCTGGGGGAGCTGTCAACCAAGCTGTGATCCCAGGGTGTCCGAATGGGGAAACCTGGCACCAGTCATGTGGTGTCACCCACACCTGAACACATAGGGTGTGTGGAGGGAACGCGGGGAAGTGAAACATCTCAGTACCCGTAGGAAGAGAAAACAATTTAGTGATTCCGTGAGTAGTGGCGAGCGAAAGCGGATCGAGGCTAAACCGGCTGCGTGTGATACCTGTCAGGGGTTGCGTGGTCGGGGTTGTGGGACCCTGCTGAACAAGCTGACACTTGTTCGAGAAGTTACAAAGTCAGTGGCTAGTCGAACAGTCTGGAATGGCTGACCGTAGACGGTGAGAGTCCGGTAGGTGAAAGTTGCTGACCTTCTGTGGGTGTTCCCGAGTAGCGGCGGACCCCTGAAATCTGCCGTGAATCTGCCAGGACCACCTGGTAAGCCTAAATACTTCCTGGTGACCGATAGCGGACAAGTACCGTGAGGGAATGGTGAAAAGTACCCCGGGAGGGGAGTGAAATAGTACCTGAAACCGTTCGCCTACAATCCGTCGGAGCCTTGCGGGGTGACGGCGTGCCTTTTGAAGAATGAGCCTGCGAGTTAGTGGCATGTGGCGAGGTTAACCCGTGTGGGGGAGCCGTAGCGAAAGCGAGTCTGAATAGGGCGATTCAGTCGCGTGTCCTAGACCCGAAGCGGAGTGATCTAGCCATGGGCAGGCTGAAGCGCGGGTAAGACCGCGTGGAGGGCCGAACCCACCAATGTTGAAAAATTGGGGGATGACCTGTGGTTAGGGGTGAAAGGCCAATCAAACTCCGTGATAGCTGGTTCTCCCCGAAATGCATTTAGGTGCAGCGTCGCGTGTTTCTTGCCGGAGGTAGAGCACTGGATGGTCTAGGGGGCCCACAAGCTTACCGAAATCAGCCAAACTCCGAATGCCGGTAAGTGAGAGCGCGGCAGTGAGACTGCGGGGGATAAGCTTCGTAGTCGAGAGGGAAACAGCCCAGATCACCAGCTAAGGCCCCTAAGCGTGTGCTAAGTGGAAAAGGATGTGGGGTCGCATAGACAACCAGGAGGTTGGCTTAGAAGCAGCCACCCTTTAAAGAGTGCGTAATAGCTCACTGGTCAAGTGGTTCCGCGCCGACAATGTAGCGGGGCTCAAGCACACCGCCGAAGCTGTGGCATTCACATTTTATCCTCGCTTGGAC
>NZ_JBEZEH010000309.1:0-2111 GCF_040648775.1 Micromonospora sp. NPDC049089 | reverse complement strand
TGATTCCTTGTGCAGGTGTGTGGATGGGTAGGGGAGCGTCGTGCCGCGAGTGAAGCAGCGGGGTGACCCAGTTGTGGACGCGGCACGAGTGAGAATGCAGGCATGAGTAGCGAAAGAAGGGTGAGAAACCCTTCCGCCGGATGACCAAGGGTTCCAGGGCCAGGCTAATCCGCCCTGGGTGAGTCGGGACCTAAGGCGAGGCCGAGAGGCGTAGTCGATGGACAACGGGTTGATATTCCCGTACCCGCGAAAGAGCGTCCCTGATGAACCTCGTTGTGCTAACCACCCGAACTTGATGACGTCTTCGGACTGAGTTGAGGGAGCGTGGGAACCTGATGGGTAGTAGTCAAGCGATGGGGTGACGCAGGAAGGTAGCTGAGCCCGGCCGGTGGTTGTGCCGGGGTAAGCGTGTAGGCCGTGTTGTAGGCAAATCCGCAACACATGAAGGCTGAGACGTGATGCCGAGCCGATTCAGGTGAAGTCAGTGATCCTATGCTGCCGAGAAAAGCCTCTAGCGAGTTCTTAGCGGCCCGTACCCCAAACCGACACAGGTGGTCAGGTAGAGAATACCGAGGCGATCGGGCGAACTGTGGTTAAGGAACTCGGCAAATTGCCCCCGTAACTTAGGGAGAAGGGGGGCCGGAGACGTGAAGCCCCGCGCGGGTGGAGCGTTGTATGGCCGCAGAGAGCAGGGGGAAGCGACTGTTTACTAAAAACACAGGTCCATGCGAAGAAGTAATTCGATGTATATGGACTGACGCCTGCCCGGTGCTGGAACGTTAAGGGGACCTGTTAGCTCTTCGGGGCGAAGCGGAGAACTTAAGCGCCAGTAAACGGCGGTGGTAACTATAACCATCCTAAGGTAGCGAAATTCCTTGTCGGGTAAGTTCCGACCTGCACGAATGGCGTAACGACTTCCCCACTGTCTCAACCACAGGCCCGGCGAAATTGCAGTACGAGTAAAGATGCTCGTTACGCGCGGCAGGACGGAAAGACCCCGGGACCTTTACTATAGCTTGACATTGGTACTCGAATTAGCTTGTGTAGGATAGGTGGGAGCCGGTGAAGTCCATACGCCAGTATGGGTGGAGGCAATCTTGAAATACCACTCTGGTTGATTTGGGTATCTAACTTCGGACCGTTATCCGGTTCAGGGACAGTGTCTGGTGGGTAGTTTAACTGGGGCGGTTGCCTCCTAAAAGGTAACGGAGGCGCCCAAAGGTTCCCTCAGCCTGGTTGGCAATCAGGTGTTGAGTGCAAGTACACAAGGGAGCTTGACTGTGAGACTGACAGGTCGAGCAGGGACGAAAGTCGGGACTAGTGATCCGGCACTTGCGAGTGGAAGCGGTGTCGCTCAACGGATAAAAGGTACCCCGGGGATAACAGGCTGATCTTCCCCAAGAGTCCATATCGACGGGATGGTTTGGCACCTCGATGTCGGCTCGTCGCATCCTGGGGCTGTAGCAGGTCCCAAGGGTTGGGCTGTTCGCCCATTAAAGCGGTACGCGAGCTGGGTTTAGAACGTCGTGAGACAGTTCGGTCCCTATCCGCCGTGCGCGTAGGATACTTGAGAAGGGCTGTCCCTAGTACGAGAGGACCGGGACGGACGAACCTCTGGTGTGCCAGTTGTCCTGCCAAGGGCACGGCTGGTTAGCTACGTTCGGAAGGGATAACCGCTGAAAGCATCTAAGCGGGAAGCCTGCTTCAAGATGAGGTATCCCACCCACCTTGGTGGGGTAAGGCCCCCAGCTAGACGACTGGGTTGATAGGCCGGAAATGTAAGCCCGGTAACGGGTTCAGTTGACCGGTACTAATAGGCCGAGGACTTGACTACTAAGCTGCTACGCGTCCACTGTGCAACTCTGAACAAGCGAACACCCGTGATTGTGTGCCGGGGTTGTTTGATATGTTCATAGAGTTACGGCGGTCATGGCGGAGGGGAAACGCCCGGTTACATTCCGAACCCGGAAGCTAAGCCCTCCAGCGCCGATGGTACTGCACTCGTGAGGGTGTGGGAGAGTAGGACGCCGCCGGACAATCTTCCAGAGAAGCCCACCCCAATTCGGGGTGGGCTTCTCTGCGTCTCCGCCCTTTTTCCGGGGGTCATCAGG
>NZ_JBEZEH010000308.1:0-5555 GCF_040648775.1 Micromonospora sp. NPDC049089 | reverse complement strand
GTGGCTGGCATTCCAACCCGGGTGACCAGGCCGGAGGCCGGCGGTGGTGCTGCGATCGTCAGGGTATGTAACGACCCCGGCCCGGCCATGATTCCAGCCCACCGGTGCACCCGGCCAGACCCTCACACCACCCACCGCCGGACAAACCACCCACGCCACCTCGACACGGCGGTCTCCAACCTGCCCTCACGCGCGTGATCCACTCGCGTTCACAGAAACCGGGGCATCCCGGACGGCAGGACACGCCGATATCAAGGAACGCGAGTGGATCACGGAAGGGCTGACCGTATGAAACCGACGAAACGGACAGGCTGGCACCCGTCGGAGTGTTCCGACGGGCGCCAGCTTCGGTGCTGTCCGGGCGCAGCCCGGTGGTGTGAACTAGTGCGCCGCACCACCGAAGCGCTGGCGGCGACGCCAGGCCAGGGTCAGCAGCAACATCACCGCTCCGGCGCCGACCAGGCCGCCGCCGAGCTTCATGGGCGTGCCGATGCTGTCACCCGTGACGGGCAGCGGCTGCTTCTTGTGCAGCACGCGCAGCTCGGTGCTGGCGGTACGGCCGGACTCCCGGCCCGTGGCGGTGAAGGTCAGCAGACCCGTCACCGACGGCTTGTAGCTCTTGGTGAAGCGGCCCTGACCGTTGGTGTACGCCGTGAAGTGCAGGGGAGCGCTCGCCTGGTAGGCCACCGGAGCCATGGCCACGGTGCTGCCGTCGCTGCGGCGAGCCGGAGCCGCGCCGCCGGCCGGAGCGGCCTGCGGAGTGACCGTCACGTTGATGTCGACGGTCTCGTTCGGGCCGAAGTTGGTGCCGGTCAGCACCACCGTCTCGCCGAGGTAGATCGTCGGCCGGTTGACGGTCAGCGACGCGGCGGTCGGCGGGTACGGCGGCGGTTGCGGCGGGTCTGTCGTCGCGGTGGGCTGCGGCTGCGGCGCTGCCGCCCCCGCTGCCGTCGGCACGGCCACCACGGCCAGGCCGACCGTGAGCGCCATGATGATGCGGGATAGCCGCATGATTTGGTTCCCTCCTACTGATCACAGCTTGGTGCGGAATGAACTTGGGTGGTCCAGGGGCTGGCGGTGGGGGTCAGCCACAGCTCGGCCTGCCCGACGCCGGTCTTGGCCGTCAGCACGGTGACCTCCAGCGCCCTCTCGGCGCCGGGACCGACGTCGACGCTGGCCGTGGCCACGTGGCGGCGACGTTCGGTGCCGCTGCCAAGTGCCGTCTCGGTCCCGTCCAGTCGGGCCTCCAGCACCGCTCCACCAGCCGGGCTGAAGATCGACACCAACGTTCGTGCGGTGTACGGATCGCCAGCCAGGCCGAGGCCGAGCACGGATTTGCTAAGTCCGGACTTCGGCGCCGTCGAGCGCAGGGTCACCCGTAGCCGGAGCTCACGGCGACCGTCCGACCGGCATTCGCCGACCGTGAGGTTCGCCGTCGGCCGCAGGTAGTAGCCGAGCTTCGCGCCGCTGCCGTCGTTGAGGAACACGCCGACGGTCGGCACGGTGTCCTGTTCCGGAAGCGTCCCGGCCATCCGGCTCTCGCCGAATGTCCGCTGTTCCTCAGGTCGGGCACTCCAGAACAATATCCGGCGTTCAGTGATAGCACGGTCAAATGCGGACAACAACACTCTCGGGTTGACATTCTTCTTGAAAAAGGAGTCGAACACCGCTGACGCCGACGCCGCGAAGAACTCGTCCTGCTGTTTGACGTCGAGGCGCTGATAGCTGTCGTTGAGCAGGGTCTGCACCACCTTCTCGCTGGCGAGCGGGACACCGCCGGGCACCAGCACCGGGCCTGTCGCCTTGAGCAGGTAGGACAACACCACCGGGTCGACGGCGAGCACGCCGGCGACAGTGGTGCCGGTGGTGCGCCGGAACATCTCGCGGTACAGCGCGGCGGCGGTCGGGAAGTGCGGGGACAGGTTGACGTCGGCGGGGTAGATGCCGGGCAGGTCCGTCCAGAGGGCCCGGGTTTCGGCGGGCACCTTCAGCGCCGGGGTGAACCGACCGAGCGAGGAGGTGCTGCCCTGCTTGCCCATCTGCACCTTGCCGTTCTCCGCCTCGATCATCGCGTAGGCGCCGAACATGCCGCCGGTGGCGCGCAACTCGGCGAGGTTCTGCGAGACGAGCAGGTAGCGGCGTGGGCCGTTGGCGCCGAGCAGCGGCGGGAGGAGACGGGCGCCCTGGTCGGCTGCCGTGGTGAGGCTGGCCAGCCGGTCGATCTCGTCGCGCAGGTCGCCCAGCGCCTGCCGGATCTGGCTGACCAGACTGTCGGCTGGCACCGCCGCCAGGTTCTGGCGGGTACGTTGCACCGACTCGTGCACCCCGGTCAGCTCCGTGGAGACGGCGGCGAGCCGCGCGAGGTCCAACCGGCCGCCGGTCGGCACCAGGCTGGTCAGGTCCGTGCGGAGCAGGGTCGGGAACGCGTGCCGGGCCAGTTCGTCGATGGCGACGGCGATCTGCGCGACAGCGTCGAGGTCGTCGCCGGCGATCGGCGTGTGCCGTCCGAGCCGCCAACTCGGGTCGGCAGTTGCCGAACGGGCCGCTTTGGCCTGCTCCTGGAGGGCGGCGAGCGTTCGCAGGGCACGGTCGGTGTCCCCACCGACGATCTGGGCGCTCAACTCCCGGGCCAGGCCGGCGGCGTTGAGCAGGTGGGTGCGCGCCTGCCAGCCCCGGAAGCCGACCCACCCGGCGGTCGCCAGTAGCAGCGAGCCGACCACCAGGGCACCGAGCAGCGCCCGTCGCAGTCGGGCCCGCCGACGACGTCGGGACCGGCTCCGCCGCCGGATCGGCCGTTCGCTCACCGTCACACCAAACTCCCATTCGCGGAACCGGACAGAAGGTCGATTCCCTGACGTTCTTAGCACGTCCAAGGGAAGTTCATCCCGTTATTGCAATTTTCGTCCTTTAAGCGAGCTTTCTTCGTGGTTCCGTGGCGGGCTCGGCGATCCGTCCAGCCGCCTCGTGCAACAGCCGTTCGATCTGGTCCACGCCGCCGGGCAGCGACATCTCGCGCAGGTACGCGGCCCTCCCCCGGCGACCCATCTCGGTGCGCGCCGGCGGCGGAATGGTGGCCGCCAACCAGAACCGGTCGGCCAGTGCCGCCCAGTCCTCGGGTGGGCAGGACAGCCCGGCCCGAACCCGTTCGACCAGCTCGGCCGTGTCCCCACCGGCGGAGGCGATCACCGGCGCGGCGCAGGACAGCGCGGCCTGGAGTTTGCCGGGCACTGTGCTGCGCAGCTCCGGAAGGTCACGCGACATCACCAGCTGGTAGTCGGCGGCGGCGTACAGCTCGGGCATGTCGACCGGTGACCGCCGTTCCAGGAAACGGACGTTCTCCGCGCCCAGCTCGGCGGCGAGCCCCCGCACCCGCCGCTCCGCCGCGCCCGAGCCGACAAGGACCAGATCCATCGTCCGGTCCAGTGCCGCGGCCGCACGGACCGCGGTTTCGAGCCCCTGCCGCGCCCCGATGGTCCCGGCGTGCATCACCACGCACCGACCGTCGCGACGGACCAGCTGGCGTGCCGCCGCGCCGGGTGTCGCCGGGTAGAAGATCCGCTCGTCGGTCCAGTTCAGCACCAGCCGGACCCGGGCCGGGTCGGCGCCGGCGGCGACCACCAGGTCCCGCATCGACGGCGCCGCGACCGCGATTCTCGCGGCGGTCCGGTAGATCCGGGTCATCGTGCTGCCCATCCGCGCCGCCCAGCGCCCCTCGCCCCCCTCGTCCGCGCCGTCGCGGGTCCAGACGTCCTGCACGTGCAGCACCGCGGGCACCCGCCCCAGCAACCGGAGCACCGCGGCGGCGGCGAACGTCGTCGCCGGCAGTTGGAACACGTAGAGCGCGTCCACGTCACCCAGGAACCGGCGTGCGACCAGCCCCGCGCTGCCGGCGAAGGAGAGGTAACTGGCCATTCGGCCGCCGGCGGACGCGGCACCCCCGGGGTACCGAGGCACCCGTCGGACGCTCAGCCGTTCGCTGTGCGTCTCGTGGTGCCACCGCTGCCGCCAGCCGGGATAGACGTGGCCACCCGGGTAGTCCGGGAAGCCGGTGAGGACCCGTACCTCGTGCCCACGCGCGGCCAGCTCCTCGGCGAGGCTCCCCGGGATGAACGCCGGCTCGGGCGGAAAGTGGTAGGACAGGATGCCGATCTTCACCGGTACGCCCCCGTCCCACCAGGATCGCCAGCGACCGGCGCGGCACCACGACCGGCCGGCGTGCGGCGCGCGTACGATGCCGACAACCCCTCCCCGCGCGGCCACCGGCGTCGACGCACCGCCCCCGCGGTGCGCGCTTCGGTGTCCGTACCGATGAGAGGGGCACCGATGGCTGATCGCGTGTTGTTCGTCTGCCACGCCAACCTGTGCCGGTCACCGATGGCCGAGTACCTGGCCCGCCGGCTGCTGGCCGACCGACCCGTCGAGGTGGCCAGCGCCGGCACCGACGCGATCGACGGGCTGGCCATGCACCCGTACGCCCTGGAGGTCGCGACGGAGAACGCCACGGAACCGGTGGCGTTCCGGACCCGGGGGTTGCGCCCCGAGTACCTGGTCGACGCGACGCTCGTGCTGACCGCGACCCGACGCCAACGCTCGGTCTGCACCTCGTTGGCGCCGGGAGCGCTGCACCGGACGTTCACGCTGCGCCAGTTCGGTCGGCTGGCCGCAGCGGCCGAACCGCCCACCGACCTGGCCGACGACCCGTTGCGGGCGGCGATCGCCGCCGCCGCGCAGGCCCGGGGACGACTGCAACCCGCCGCCCCGGACGAAGACGACCTTCGGGACCCGATCGGCGGCACCCCGGCCGACTTCCGACGCTGCGCCGAGGAGATCGAACGGTCGCTGCGACCCCTCGCCGCGCTCATCGGGGCAGCCGGGTGAGTTCCTGGGTGTGGTCGGGGACTCCGTTGACCCCGTCGGCGGCTGCGCTGTGCCGGCCGGACGCGGTCCGTTCGGCCGGCACTGACGCCTCGGCCGTCGAGGCCACCACCCGGTAGGCCTCGTACTGGTACGCCTCCGCCTTGGCCACCTTGGCCATGTTCAGCACGCAGCCGAGCAGCCGGACCGAGACCGAGTGCAGTGACCGGGCCGCCGCGGCGACCTGGGTCCGCGAGGTGCGGCCCTGCTGGGTCACCAGCAGTGCGCCGTCGGCCTGTACGGCCACCACCACGCCGTCGGTCACCGCGAGCAGCGGGGCGGTGTCGATGATCACGATGTCCGCCGACTCGCGCAGCGCCAGCAGCAGGTCCGACATGGCCTTGGAGCCGAGCAGCTCGCTCGGGTTCGGCGGGGCCGACCCGCTGGGCAGCACCAGCAACGACTTGTCGCCCCAGCGCTGCACGACGTCGCCCACCTTCACGTCGCCGACCAGCACGTCGGTGAGGCCGACGCCGGCGTCCAGGCCCAGGTAGTCGTCGACCTTCGGGCGGCGCAGATCGGCGTCGACAAGCAGCACCCGCCAGCCCGCCTCGGCCAGGGCGATGGCCAGGTTGCAGGAGAGGGTGGTCTTGCCCTCGCCCTGCAGGGCGCTGGTCACCGCGATGACCCGGGCCGGCTCG
>NZ_JBEZEH010000307.1:0-5563 GCF_040648775.1 Micromonospora sp. NPDC049089 | reverse complement strand
GCGCCGTCGAGGGCGAGGGTGCGGTGGGGGCGGAGGTCCCCGCCCCCGGGGGCCCCCGCCCCCCGCGCCCCCCCGCCCCCCGCCCCCCGGGCCCCCTGGTGGGCCCCCCCCCCGCGGGGGCCGACCTGCCCGCCGGCCCCGCCCTGGGGGTGGTCCCCCGCGACTGGGAGGCGCGGCAACTCTTCGCCCAGGAGGCGTTGCACGCCGGTGTGCCACTGGTGGCCACCGCTGTCGGCGGGCTCCCGGATCTGGTCGGCGACGCCGCCACGCTGGTTCCCGCCGGTGACGTGGACGCCCTCGACGCGGCCGTACGCGCGTTGCTGGACGACCCGGCGGCGCGGGCGGAGTTGGGCCGGCGCGGGACCGAGCGGGCGGCGACGTGGCCGACCGAGGCGGACACCGTCGCCACGCTTGCCGCCCTCTACGCCGAGCTGGCCGGGAACCCCGGCGGTGCGGCGGCCGCCCCGGGCTCCGACGCCCCGAGAACGGGACACCGGTGATGTTGCGCCGAATCGCCCCCGCCCTGTTGACAGTGCTCGTGGTGGCGCTGGGCGTCACCGCGCTCGCGGCCCGTCCACCCCAGGGCGCCCCGCAACGCACCGCTGACTTCGTGGTGCTCGCCGGGATCGCCGGGCTGCGCTGGGACGACGTGAACCCGCAGAGCACCCCGACGCTGTGGCGGATGGCCCAGGACGGCTCGATCGGCTCCCTGTCGGTGCGGTCCGCGCACCGGCCCACCTGCCCGGTGGACGGCTGGCTGACCTTGGGCGCGGGCAGCTTCGCCGCGTGGAACGGCAGCCGGTCGGTCGACGGTTGTCCGTCGGCGGCGGTGACTGTGGAACAGCCCGACGGCATCGGCGCGAACCTGCCCGACCAGGAGAGCGTGGTCCAGTACAACCAGCAGCGGCTGCCCTGGGGCGCCCTGCCCGGCTCGTTGTCCGAGTCGGTGCGGTGCTCTGTCGCCGTGGGGCCGGGCGCGGCGGTGGCCGCCGCCCGACCGTTCGGCCGCGTCGACCGGTACGCCTCGGGGCTGCCGGCCGACCCGCGGCCGCTGCTCGGCTCGTGTGTGCTGAGCATCGTCGACCTCGGCACGGTCAAGGGGGCCGACGCGGCCACCCGCGCCGAGGAGGCCCGCGCGGCGGACGCCGAGTTGGCCCGGGTGCTGGCGGCGCGACCCCCACGGTCGTTGGTGCTGGTCGCGGGGATCTCCGACACCACCCAGCCGGCGCGGCTGCACGTGGCGGTCGCCGACGGGCCGGGCTGGGAGCGGGGGTGGCTCACGTCGGCCAGCACCGGCCGGGACGGGTACCTGCAACTCGTCGACCTCGCGCCGACCGCCCTCGCCGCGTTGGGCCGGCCCATGCCGGAGCGGCTCTTCCTCGGCCGTCCGGCGATCAGCACCGGCGGTCGTCCCGCCGATCTGACCGAGGCCATCAACGCGCCGGCGAACGCCGACCGGGAGGCGGCCGCGCAGCGTTCCGTCTCCGGGGTGTTCTTCACGCTGCTCGCCGGGGTGCAGGTGCTGCTGGCCGTCGCGATCCTGCCGCTGCTGCGCCGGGCCCGTCCGCACGCCGGCCCGGCCGGTCCGACGCCCGTCTCCGGGCGGATCGTGGCGGTGATGGAGCTGCTGCTGGTCGCCGCGGCGTTGACGGTGCCGGCGGCGCTGCTGACCGACGCGGTGCCCTGGTGGCGCGGTGAGCACCCCGGGTGGATCTTCGCCGGGGTGACGGCGCTGCTGGTGGCCGCCGGCACCGCGGCGGTGCGGTTCGCCCCCGGGTACGCGAACACCCTCGGGCCGCTGGGGGCGGTGGCCGGCCTCACCACGCTCGTGGTCGGGCTGGACGTGCTGACCGGGGCCCGCCTGCAACTCAACGGTGTGGTCGGCTACTCCGCGTTGCAGGGCGGCCGGTACGCCGGGCTGAGCACTGTGGGTCTGGGAGTGTTCCTCGCCGGTGCGCTGGTCACCGGCGGCTGGTTCGCGCAACGGGTGCACCGGGGCTGGCGGCCGGCGGTGATGGTGGCGGTGGGTGGCCTCGCCGTGGTGGTGGTCGGCAGCCCGTATCTGGGCGCCGACCCGGTCGGCGCGATCGCGCTCACCGCCGGGGTGAGCGTCGCCGCCGTGATCAGCGCCGGTGGCTGGTTGACGGTCAGCCGGCTGGCCTGGGCCACCATGGCGGCGCTGGCGGTCGGTATCGGGTTCGCGGTGGTGGACCTCCGGCGTCCGGCCGCGGAGCGGGGCAGCCTGGGCCGGTTCCTCTCCGCGCTCGGTGACGGCACCGGCGGGTTCGCCGTGCACCGCTCCAGCACGGAGAACTTCGAGACGTTGGTCAACAGCCCGCTGACGGTGCTGGCGCTGGCCGCCGGGTTGCTGGTGTGGTTCGCCCTGTTGCAGCCGTGGGGTGGGCTGATGCGGTTGTTCGGCATCTACCCGGCGGTCCGGGCCGCGCTGGCCGGCACCGTGGTCGCCGCGGTGCTCGGTGGTGTGCTCGACGGCGCGGCCCTGGACGTGATGGGTGCTGCCGCCGCCCTGGTGGTGCCGATGGCGGCCCTGGCGTCGCTACGGGTGCTCGGGCACGCCGCGGACCGGACCCGCCCGGTAGCGGCCCGCTCCCGCGCCAACGGCGCCGACGACGACTCGGGGTCCGGCGGGGTCGGCCCGGCCGGTGGCGGTGACGGTCCGACCGGCGGCGGTGGGCCACTGGGTGCCGTGCATCCCCGTCCGATCGCCGGCCCGCCCCCGGGCGCGCCGGCGACGGTCGCCCAACCGGTGTCGGACCCTGCGGGCGAGCGCCGGGGGGACGCCGACGAACCGGCCGAGCCGACCGCGAGCGGGTCGACGCCGGACGCCGCGCCGACGGTGCCCGTGCCGCCCCGGCAGGTCCCCCGGTCATCGACGGAGGTTGCCGCGTCCTGAGCGCCGGGCCTCGTCCGGATGGCCCGGAGGTGTCGCGGCCGGGGTGCGGCCTGCGGGTACCCGCCCGGGAGGTGTTACCGTCGAATCCCGTGGATCGCGTGATCACTTTGCTGATCAAGCACGGCGGTCTGCATGACCGCGACAGACGACACGGGAGCAGGCCTTGGCCCCATCAGCACGGACGACCAGGCACATTTTCGTCACCGGGGGCGTCGCCTCCTCGCTGGGTAAGGGCCTCACCGCCTCCAGCCTCGGCAACCTGCTGACCGCGCGCGGGTTGCGCGTGGTGATGCAGAAGCTCGACCCCTACCTGAACGTCGACCCGGGGACGATGAACCCGTTCCAGCACGGTGAGGTGTTCGTCACCGAGGACGGCGCCGAGACCGACCTCGACGTCGGGCACTACGAGCGGTTCCTCGACCGGGCGTTGTCCGGTAAGGCGAACGTCACCACCGGTCAGATCTACTCCGACGTGATCGCCAAGGAGCGGCGCGGCGAGTACCTGGGCGACACCGTCCAGGTCATCCCGCACATCACCAACGAGATCAAGTCGCGGATCCTGGCGATGGCCGACCCGGACGAGGACGGCCAGCTTCCCGACGTGGTGATCACCGAGGTCGGTGGCACGGTCGGTGACATCGAGTCGCTGCCGTTCCTGGAGGCGATCCGTCAGGTCCGCCACGACCTTGGCCGCGACAACTGCTTCTACCTGCACGTCTCGCTGGTGCCGTACCTGGCGCCATCGGGTGAGCTGAAGACCAAGCCGACGCAGCACTCGGTGGCGCAGCTGCGCAACATCGGTATCCAGCCGGACGCGATCGTGCTCCGCTGCGACCGGGAGATCCCGGTGAAGCTCAAGGAGAAGCTGTCGCTGTACTGCGACGTGGACGCCGAGGCGGTCGTCGCAGCCCCGGACGCCCCGAGCATCTACGACATTCCGAAGGTGCTGCACCGGGAGGGGCTCGACGCGTACGTGGTGCGCCGGCTCGGCCTTTCCTTCCGGGACGTGGACTGGGCCAGCTGGGACGACCTGCTGGAGCGGGTGCACCGCCCCCGGCACACCGTCACGGTCGCCGTGGTCGGCAAGTACGTCGACCTGCCCGACGCGTACCTGTCGGTGAGTGAGGCGATCCGGGCGGCGGGCTTCGGCCACCGGGCCCGGGTGCAGCTCAAGTGGGTGCCCAGCGACGAGTGCGTCACCCCGGCCGGCGCGGCTGCGGCGTTGGCCGGCGTGGACGGCATCCTCATTCCCGGCGGCTTCGGCGTGCGCGGCATCGAGGGCAAGATCGGCACCGCCCGGTACGCCCGGGAGGCCGGCATCCCGCTGCTCGGCCTCTGCCTCGGCCTGCAGTGCATGACCATTGAGGTGGCCCGGCACCTGGCCGACCTGGACGGCGCGAACTCGTTGGAGTTCGACGAGCAGGCGGCCCACCCGGTCATTGCCACGATGGCCGACCAGGAGGACATCGTCGCCGGTCGGGGTGACCTGGGCGGCACGATGCGGCTGGGCGCGTACCCGGCGACGTTGACCGAGGGCTCGATCGTCGCCGAGGCGTACGGCAGCACCGAGATCAGCGAGCGGCACCGGCACCGGTACGAGGTGAACAACGCCTACCGGGACGCGCTGACCAAGGCGGGTCTGCACATCTCCGGCACCTCGCCGGACGGCCGGCTGGTCGAGTTCATCGAACTGGACCGGAGCCTGCACCCGTTCTTCGTGGCCACCCAGGCGCACCCCGAGTTGAAGAGCCGTCCGACCCGCCCGCACCCGCTGTTCGCCTCGTTCGTCAAGGCCGCGGTGACGTACTCGCAGGCCGACCAGTTGCCGGTCGACCTGGACGCGGCGGCGGAGGCCCCGACGACGCGCAAGGCCGCCCGCAACGGTGCCGCGACGAAGGCGTCGTCGGCGTCGTGAGCAACCTGGAGCACCGCTACGAGGTGCGTTCCCGGCAGGAGCGGTACCGGGGGCGGATCTTCGACGTGGTCACCGAGGAGGTGACCATGCCGGGCGGTGGGACCGGGCTGCGTGACCTCGTCCGGCACGTCGGGGCGGTGGCCGTGGTGGCGCTCGACGACGCCGGCCAGGTGGTGCTGATCCGGCAGTACCGGCACCCGGTCGGGCGGCACCTGTGGGAGCTGCCGGCCGGTCTGATGGACGTCTCCGGCGAGGAGTTGCCGGTGGCCGCGCTGCGGGAGCTGGCCGAGGAGGCCGACCTCACCGCCGGGCGGGTCGACGTGCTGGTGGACCTGCACAGCTCGCCGGGGTTCACCAACGAGATCGTCCGGGTGTTCCTGGCCCGCGACCTCGCCGACGTGCCGGCCGACGAGCGGCACGAGCGCCACGACGAGGAGGCCGACCTCCAGGTCGTCCGGATCGATCTGGACGAGGCGGTCGCCATGGTCGCGGCCGGTGAGATCACCAACGCGTCCGCGGTGGCCGGGCTGCTGGCCGCGGCCCGGGCCCGGGACACCGGCTTCGCGTCTCTGCGTCGGGCGGACGCGCCGCTGCCGCGCTGAGCGTCGCCGCCGGTCCAGCCGGTCGGGGGAGTACGCGACATGACCGGGCTGCGGCCGGACGGGCTGGAGATGGGCCTCGCCGTCACCGACGCGCTCCGGCAGGGCCGGATCCTGCCCGAACAGGTCTCCTAC
>NZ_JBEZEH010000306.1:0-5572 GCF_040648775.1 Micromonospora sp. NPDC049089 | reverse complement strand
AGAGAGCTAATGCGATTCAACTTTTGGTGTCTGGATTACAGACGTGTGCAATCCCTCTCTGACCCCCACGGCCGGGGCGGCGCGGCCCGGCCGGTTAACAACTGGGGTACGCCTCAGAGCATCGGACGGCCGACCACCGAGGCGACCAACCGCGCGAACTCCTCCAACCGGGCGATCTGCCCGGCGCCGCCGTCGTCGAGGGTCTTGCCGAAGCGCAACGCGTCGTGCCGGGGCGTGCCGGGCATCTCCTCACTCGGCGGCGCCTCGTCCAACGAGGTGAGCAGCAGGTAGACGTCGATGCTGTCGACCCGGATCTCGCCGCTCTCGGCACGGTTGAGTCGCCGCCGGCAGCCCACCTCGGTGACGGTGGAGACCGGCACCACCCGCAGCGACGAGGTCATCGAGCCCGGAGGGCCCTCCTCCGGCGGTACGTCCTCGCCGTGCCAGAGGATGAGCCGGCTGCCGTCGCAGACCACGACCTCCTGCCACACCCCGTTGACCTCGTTGACGAAGCGTTCCAGGGTGAAGCCGAGCACCGACGCGCCGCGCAGCACGCCGCCGAGCGCCTCCAGGGCGACGTCCGGGTCGCGCAGGTAGGCCCGCGCCGCCGACTCCAGGTCCTGGTAGGGCGACCAGTCGGGAAAGACCGCGGGGAGGTCTCCACCGCCGTAGCCCGGTCGGCTCATGCCAGCGTCTCCCCCTGCTCGGCGCTGCCGACACCCAGCTCGATGGTCACGGCCTGTCCATCTCCCCCGCACCGTTGGGTTGCGCGCCCGCCGCCTGCGCGGCGGCGGCCTGTCGGGCCGCCTCCGCCTCACGCAGGTCCTGACGGCGCTGCGCGTACGCCTCGGTGCCCTTGCTGGGCTTGCGGCGGCGCGGCGGCGCGGTGACCCCCGGGGCCAGCTTGCGGGCGGACACCAGGAAGGCGGTGTGCGCGATCATCCGGTGGTCCGGACGGACGGCGAGGCCCTCCGCGTGCCAGTCTCGCACCAGGGACTCCCAGGCCCGGGGCTCGGTCCAGCCGCCGCGCTCGCGCAGCGCCTCCACCAGCTCGGACAGCTGCGGTGTGGTGGCGACGTAGCCGATGAACACCCCACCGGGCACCAGAGCCCGCTCGACCATGTCGAGGGTCTCCCAGGGGGTCAACATGTCCAGGATGATCCGGTCGAAGCCGGTCTCCTGGCACTGCGCGACGTCGCCGACGTGCAGGTTCCACGAGGGGTGCGGCCCGTTGAAGAACGCCTCGACGTTGCGCTTGGCGATCTGGGCGAAGTCGTCGCGCAGTTCGAACGAGTGCAGCTCGCCCTCCGTGCCGACTGCTCGCAGCAGGGAGCAGCTCAGCGCGCCGGAGCCGGCGCCGGCCTCGAGGACCTTCGCGCCGGGGAAGATGTCGCCCATCGCCACGATCTGCGCCGAATCCTTCGGGTAGATCACCTGGGCGCCGCGCGGCATGGACAGCACGTAGTCCGACAGCAGCGGCCGCAGGGCCAGGAAGGCGGTGCCCCCACCGGAGGTGGTCACCACGCTGCCGTCGGGGAGCCCGATCAGCGCGTCGTGGGCCAGGATGCCGCGGTGGGTGTGGAACTCCTTGCCGGGCTCCAGCGTCACGGTGTGCATCCGCCCCTTGGGGTCGGTCAGCTGGACCCGGTCGCCGGGCCGGAACGGCCCACGGTGCACGGGTGTCAGCGCCGGGCTGGCGGGGTCGGCGGCGACGGTGGAGGGAGTTGCGGTCACGGTGTCATCTTCCGGTTGGGTTCAAGGAGCTGTGCCAGGTCCGCGATGTGCAGAATGCCGACGACATCTTCGCCTGACGTCACCACGTACTGTGCGCCCGGGTAGGTCTGTACGGCCTCCATCACCCGCTCGCCGTCCCACCCGAGCGACAACGTGGGAAGAGTGCCCAGCGACCGGGCGACGGCGTCGACCGCCAACCACGGTCGGCGCTCGACCGGCACCGCGTCGGCGGCGGCCGGGTCGACCAGCGCCACCGATCGACCGGTGGAGTCGGTGACCACCAGCGCGGCGTCGGGCTGCCCGCTCTCGGCGCGGCGGCGCTGGGCCTCGGCCAGTGGCGTACCGGTGGGCACCGGCCAGACCGGACGGGCCAGCCGGGCGAGGTCGATCAGCGGGAACCGGCGGCTGACCCGGGCGGCCCGGATCGACTGCCCGGCGCCACGCCAGAGGGTGACGGCGACCAGGAGCATCAGCGGCAGCGCCAGCGGCGCCAGCCGCCGCTCGACGGTGAGCAGCACCACCAGGGCCGCGGTGCCGACGGCGACGATCCGGCCGGCCCACCCGGCGACCTCGGTGCCGAGGTGCCGGTCGCGGGTCAGCCCCCACACCGCGGCGCGCAGCGCCCGGCCACCGTCGAGCGGAAGCCCGGGCAGGCTGTTGAACAGGGCCACGATGACGTTGCTGACCGCGAGCTGGAAGGCGAGCTGGTGCGCCACGGTCCCCTCGGGCAGGGCGAGCGTGGCGGCGACCGCCAGGACGCCGAGCACAGCGGAGACCGCCGGGCCGGCCAACGAGACCAGCAGGTCGACGCGGGGCGACGGGGCGTCGCGGTCCATCTCGGTGTAACCGCCGAGCAGCTCCAGGGTGATCCCGCGCACACCGATGCCGTACCGCCGGGCGGTGAGGGCGTGGCCCAGCTCGTGCAGCAGCACCGAGCCGAGCAGCGACACGACGAACCCGAAGCCGATCAGGTAGCCGCTGAGCTGCGACAGGTCCAGTTGTCGGCGGGCGAACTCGCCGTACAGCACAGCGATGAGCACCGCGAGCAGGACCATGGAGCCGTTGAGGTACAGCGGCACCCCGAACACCTTGCCGACGTTCAGGCCGAGTCGTCGGTCCGGTCGGCGCGGCGGCCTGGTTGTCTGCTCCATCGCCACGATGCTACGGACCGTCGCTGGGCGGGGCGGGCGGCGGGCGGTGTCACACCGGTGCCCTAACCTTTGCCGACATGACGGCGGAATCGGTCACCACCCCCCAGCCCTCCCCCGCGGCGCAGGCGCCGCCGACGGTGCGGGCCTCGCTGTCCCCGTCGCGGGCGGCGGATTTCAAGACCTGCCCGCTGCTCTACCGGTTCCGCAGCATCGACCGGCTGCCCGAGCGCACCACCATCGAGCAGGCCCGGGGCACGTTGGTGCACGCGGTGCTGGAGCGCCTGTTCGACCTGCCGGCCACCGGCCGCACACCGGAGGCGGCCGGCGACCTGGTGGCCCCCCAGTGGGACCGGCTGGTCACCGAGCAGCCCGAGCTGGCCGGGATCTTCGACGGCGCGGAGCCGGCTGGCCCGGTGGAGTTCCTCCGCTCCGCCGCCGGGCTGTTGCAGGGTTACTTCGCGGTGGAGGACCCGACCCGACTGGAGCCGGCCGAACGCGAGGCCCTGATCTCCGCGGTCGTCGACGAGGAGCTGCTGATCCGGGGTTACCTCGACCGGCTCGACGTCGCTCCGGACGGCGCGCTGCGGGTGGTCGACTACAAGACCGGGGGTGCTCCGCGGGAGGCGTTCGAGGCGCGGGCGCTGTTCCAGCTGAAGTTCTACGCCCTGGTGCTGTGGCGCACCCGGGGGGTGGTGCCCCGGGTGCTGCGCCTGCTCTACCTGCGCGACGCCGAGGTGTTGGATTACACCCCGGACGCCGACGAGCTGGTCCGCTTCGAACGCACCGTGGTGGCGCTGTGGCGGGCGATCGAGCAGGCCACCGCCCGGCAGGATTTCCGGCCCCGGCCGAGCCGGCTCTGCGACTGGTGCAGCCACCAGGCGCTCTGTCCCAGCTTCGGCGGCACCCCGCCGCCGTTCCCGGTCGCGGCGGCGGGCGCCGACCCGCTGCGCGACTCCCGGGCGGCCACTCCGGTCGCGCCGGGTGCCGACGAGTGACGGCCTCCTGAGCGACGCGTACGCCCGGTGCGGCGATTCCGGCCGCCGGGATCGCCTGCCGCACGCCGAAGACCCGACAGCAGCGGTGCCGCTGCGGTCGGGACAGGACGACCGGCTGGCCTCTACGGTGATCCGCGACGCACCGGCTCCGGTGCGCGAGGATGACCGGTGCGCGCCACGACGTCGGCGGGACGGGAGACCAGATGAGCGATCAGGCGCCCTCGGCGCGGCCGGTGCGGATCCTGCTCGCCGACGACCAGCCGCTGCTGCGGACCGGGTTCCGGATGGTGCTGGGCGCCGAGAGCGACCTGGACGTGGTGGCGGAGGCCGGTGACGGCGTGGAGGCGGTGGAGTTGTCCCGCCGGCTGCTGCCCGACGTCGTACTGATGGACATCCGGATGCCCCGGATGGACGGGGTGGCGGCGACCCGGGCCATCGTCGACGCCCGGCTGCCGGTACGGGTGCTGGTCCTCACCACCTTCGACCTGGACGAGTACGTGGTGGGCGCGTTGCGGGCCGGCGCCAGCGGGTTCCTGGCCAAGGACGTGCCCGCCGAGGATCTGATCGCGGCGATCCGCACTGTCGCCGGCGGGGACGCGGTGGTGTCACCTCGGATCCTGCGGCGACTGCTGGACCGCTTCGCCGACCTGCTGCCCGACCCGGCGGCGACCCCGGCGGCGGCGCTCAACGCGCTCACCGACCGGGAGCGCGAGGTGCTCGTGCAGGTCGCCCGAGGGTTGTCCAACGCCGAGATCGCGACGGTCCTGTCGGTGAGCGAGACCACCATCAAGACGCACGTCGGGCATGTACTGACCAAGCTGCGGTTGCGCGACCGGGTGCAGGCGGTGGTGCTGGCGTACGAGTCGGGGCTGGTCCGCCCCCGGGCGTAGTTGCGCCGGCTGAAGTACCTCACCCGGCGTACTCGAAGATCCCTCCGTGGGGGGACGGCCGGCGTTGCGGTCGTCACCTACCGTGACCGGAGACGGCCCGGTTCGGTTGACCCTCCTGTGGCGTCAGGTGCAAGTGTCGGTGCTGCCGCCGCTGTGTGGAAAAACGGTCGACCGGCCGTCGACTCAGGGGCAACCCTGATGCGATATGGGGGTGCACCCGCAGCGGGAAATCCGCTCCGGGTCCCCCCAGGGTCGGACGGGGCGGGCGTATTCGGCACCGATGATTGAACAGTCGCGCCGGACCATCGGGGGGCGGCGTGCATTTTCGGACAGACGGAAGAGGTAGATGACGTGACCGCGACGGTAGGCCAGCAGGCGCAGGCCGCGGCCCGGGCGAACGACGTGTGGAAGGTGTACGGCAGCGGCGAGGCTCAGGTCATCGCGCTGCGGGGGGTCAGCGCGGAGTTCGAACGTGGTCGCTTCACCGCGATCATGGGCCCGTCGGGTTCCGGTAAGTCGACGCTGATGCACTGCCTGGCCGGTCTGGACTCGGTGACCCGGGGGACGGTGTCGATCGGTGAGACGACCGTCACCGGGCTGGGCGACGCGGGGCTGACGAAGCTGCGGCGCGACAAGGTGGGCTTCATCTTCCAGCAGTTCAACCTGCTGCCGACGCTGACCGCCAAGGAGAACATCCTGCTGCCGCTGTCGATCGCCGGACGCAAGCCGGACCCGGCCTGGTACGACACGGTGATCGAGACGGCGCTGGCCGGCTTCGTGGCCTTCTGCAACGCGACCACCG
>NZ_JBEZEH010000305.1:0-5607 GCF_040648775.1 Micromonospora sp. NPDC049089 | reverse complement strand
GCAGGCCACCCTCGTCCAGGCCGTCGTCGGCGCCGCCGAAGCGGGCCCGGCGCAGCGCGGCGGTGTGACCGTGGGCGACCAGCCGAAGGCTGGTGCCGGTCACGTGCTCGGCAGCGCGGAACCGGCCCGGCGACGCCGCTCGTGGTGCATCAGGGCCGCGAACAGCAGGCCGATGCCGGTCCAGAGCACGACCTGGGTGCCGAGCGAGGCAAGCCGGAAACTCCACAGCAGGGTCGCCGGGAAGTCCGCCGGAACCTCCTGGAAGGACGGCATCACCACGTACGACACTGCCGTGACCAGGAGGAACCCGCCCACGGCCGCCGCGGCGCGAAGCCACGTCGGTGCGTGGGCACCGACCGACCGGTAGCCCAGCGAGCCGGCCCACACGGCCACCAGCCCGAGCACCACCATCAACAGGTAGGTGACGGTCCGTTGGTTGATGGTGGCCGGGTCGCCGACCGCCGGTGGGTTCGCCGGGTACTTGAGGAACGGCACGATCACCGCACCGAGCAACGCCGCGCCGGCCAGCAGCAGACCCCACCGCCCGTCGTCGTCGCCGCGCCGCCGACGGGCCAGCAGGACGTACGCCGTGGCCAGCAGGCCACCCATCGCGGCCCCGAACAGGGCGGTGGCGAGGAACAGGCCGCCGCGCTGACCCGTCCGGCTGACCAGCGCGTCCTCGTGATCGTGCGCACCAGCAGCAGGCTCGGCGTGCGTCGCCGCCTCCTCGATGGCGATGGCCGCCTCGACGTGCGGTTCGCCGGCGACGTACGCGAACGCCCCGGCGAGCAGGCCGGCGATCAGGCCGGCCAGCAGCCCGCGGACGAGGACGGCGAGGAACGGGGGAGTGCTGGTGGTGGTCAGTGGCACGGGACGCCCAGCAGGTGCCGGCCGTCGTGCATCAGCTCGTGCAGGTACATCCCACTGCGCGACACCGCCCCCTGGTCGAAGGCGACGAGATACGTCAGCAGGGCGAGCGCGGCAACGGTCGCCAGAGCAGTCCACAAGAGACGGGCACTGCCGGCGGGGTGCACCACCGGCTGGCTGGTAGCGGAGCTAGACATGAATACACGAACCTCCCCAGGGATGACGCGTCCCCATCGCAAGGCTGCGGACGACCGAGCGTCCTGGCTCGCGGACCCCGATGGTGATTGGGGAACCGCTCACAGTGGCGCGACCGCGCCGGATTCACACCGGCTTCCCTCGCGTCGCCGCAGATAGTGCGTCGACGGTATCGGTGCCGCCGCAGGCGGTCAACCCGGACCCGCGCCCGGACGCGTCCGTACACCGGTACGTCGACGAGGCGGGCCAGCCGCAGGTGCCGGGTGGATTCGTCAGACCAAAAGGCGACACTGCCGGAGGCCGGTTGTGGTGCGCGTTCGGGACTCGACAACAGGCTGTTACCGCTAACATGGTCAATCTGCCAGATCGGCTCCGTGGCTCCGGGTTGACCCGGAGGGTTCGATCAGCGGCGGGGCGGGGTGTGCGGTGGACGGGAACGCGTCAGGGACGGGTCCGGTGACGACCGGCGAGGTCGCGCGACGAGCGGGCATCGTCGACGCGCACCATCACCTCTGGGTCCGGGCGCGGCACCCACAGCCCTGGATCGATCCGCACACCATGGCCGCGATCGACGACGACTTCACACCGGTCGAGCTCGCCCCGGCGACCCGGGCCGCCGGGGTCACCCAGACCGTGGTCGTCCAGTCGGTCGCCGTTCGGTCGGAGACGCCCGAGTTGCTCGGCATCGCGGCCGACGACCCGCTCGTCGCCGGGGTCGTCGGCTGGGTCGACCTCACCGCCGCCGATATCGGCCGTCGCCTCGCCCGACTACGCGGGGCGCGCGGCGGCGAACGGCTGGTCGGGATCCGGCACCTGGTCCAGTCCGAACCCGACCCGACCTATCTCGATCGCCCCGAGGTGCGGCGCGGCATCGCCGCGGTCGGTGCCGCGGGTCTCGCCTTCGACCTCCTGGTGCGCCACCGTCAGCTGCCGGCGGCCGTCCGGCTCGTCCGCGACCTGCCCCAGGTGCGGTTCGTCCTGGACCACCTCGGCAAGCCCCCGCTCGGACGCGCCGATCTCGGTGACTGGCAGCGCGACCTGCGGGCGTTCGCGGCCGAGTCCAACACCACGGCGAAGCTCTCCGGCCTGGTGACCGAAGTGGACGGTGGGTCCTGGACCGCGGCCGACCTGCGGCCCGCGGTCGAGCACGCCCTTGACGTGTTCGGGCCGGATCGGCTGATGTTCGGCTCGGACTGGCCGGTGTGCCTGCTCGCCACCTCGTACACCCGCTGGGTCGCCGTCCTCGGTGACCTGCTGGACCCGCTGTCCGACGCCGAGCGGGCCGCGATCTGGCGCCGGACCGCCGGCCGTGTCTACCGGCTGTCCCCGTCCTGAGACGGCAGCGCCTTTCCGCCTGGGGACATAGGATCTTATCGATAACATGCTGGCAGCGGCAGTCGGTGTCGATTTGGTCAGACGTATGGCTTCGGTAGCACAGGTAACGATGGCAAAACATGCTCGCAAGACCTTGGCAACATACGTGAATGCGTGGCAAGGTAACGCCTGATCGCGGGAAACATCCGATCTATCTCCAGGGTTGTGCGGGCACCTCGCCGCACCGCCGGCCGAGCGGGGTCGGTCGCTCACAGACGTTCGGCTCGTCGGCGGGTCCCCGTCGGACGCCGGCGCCACGCTTGGGGAGGTCAGGTCCGACGATGAGTAGCGCCGAGGCAACCGCCGGCACACAGCGCGGCGAACTCAGCGACTGGTTCCGGGAACGGATCTCGCACGCCGTCTCCGAGTTCACCGCCGCGACCGCGTTGGTCGTCCTGTTCATCGCCTTGACCTTCGCGAGTCCCTACTTCCTGACAGCGGACAACCTCTTCAACATCGGGGCCCAGACGGCGGTGATCGCCATCATCGCCACAGCCCAGACGATGGTCATCATCACGAAGGGCATCGACCTGTCCGTGGGGTCGGTCGCCGCGCTCGCCGGCGTACTGGGCGCGATGGTCGTGCGCGACCTCGGCTTCTCGCTCTGGGCGGCGACCGCGGTCGCGATCGGCGTCGGCGCGCTGGCCGGGCTGTTGAACGGGCTGCTGGTGACGGTGGCCCGGATTCCGCCGTTCATCGCGACGTTGGGGACCATGTCCGTGGGCCGAGGCCTGGTCTTCATCATCACCGGCGCGGTCGGCGTCTACGGCCTGCCCCGGTCCTTCCAACTGCTCGGCAACGGGCAGATCCTCGGCATTCCGTTCGCCGTGGTGATCACCGTCCTGGTCGCCGTCGGGGTCGCCTTCCTGCTCTCCCAGACCCGCTTCGGTCAGTACACCTACGCCATGGGCTCCAATCTGGAGGCGGCCCGCCGCTCCGGCATCCGGGTCGGGCGGCACCTGACCGGCGTGTACGTGCTGGCCGGCGTGCTGGTCGGGCTGGGCGGCATGATCGCCGCGTCCCGGGTCAACTCCGGCCAGCCCAACTACGGGATCTCGCTGGAACTCGACGTCATCGCCGCCGCCGTCATCGGCGGAGCCAGCCTGTTCGGCGGGCAGGGCCGAATCGTCGGGACCATCATCGGCGCGTTCCTCATCGCCCTGGTCCGCAACGGCGCCGTCCTGCTCGACATCAGCATCCACTACCAGCAAGTGATCGTCGGCGTGATCATCTGGGCCGCCGTCTACTTCGACCAGTACCGCCGCCGGCGGCTGGAATCACGGGGTTGACATGCCATTCCGAGAGTCCGAACGAGGAAGGACACACACCATGGCACACACCACCACCAGCCGGCGGACGCGAGGACGACTCCTGCGCGCGCAGGCGATCCTGGCCGCAGCCGCGGCGACCGCCCTGCTCAGCGCCTGCGGCGGGGTCGAGGTCCGTGACGGCGGCGACAGCGCGACCAAGGACGCGAGCGGCCCGTTGAAGCTCGCCGTCGTACCCAAGGCGGTCGGCGCCGACTACTGGAACACTGTCAAGGCGGGCGCCGAGTGCGCCGCGCAGCGCGCGGGGGACGTTACCGTCCAGTGGGACGGGGTGACCGCCGAGACCGACGTCGAGGGCCAGGTCAACCTGATCCAGAACTTCGTCACCAAGAAGGTCGACGGCATCGTCTACGCGGCGACCGACTCCAGCGCGCTGGCACCGGCGACCGACAAGGCGCTCAGCGCCAACATCCCGGTCGCCATGATCGACTCTGGCACCAGCCCGCAGCCGTCGAACGTGCCCCTCTTCGCCACCGACAACCGTGCGTCGGCGACCGAGGCGGCGAAGCTGCTCGCCACCGAACTCGGCCCCGGCAACCACGAGGTGGCGCTCGTCGAGTTCCAGCCCGGGTCGCAGACCAACACCGAGCGGGTCGACGGCTTCAAGGCCGGCCTCGCCCAGTACCCCAACCTGAAGCTGGTCGGCCAACAGCCGAGCAAGAGCGACGTCAACGAGGCCCGACGGGTCACCGAGAACATCCTCACCGCCAACCCCAACCTGAAGGGTGTCTTCGCGGCCAACGAGCCGAGCGTGCTCGGTGCCGCGCAGGCCATCCAGGCCGCCGGCAAGTCCGGCAAGGTGGTCATCATCGGGTGGGACGCCGCCCCGGACGAGATCGCCGGGGTACGCAGCGGCCAGATCTCGGCGCTGGTCGTGCAGAACCCGTTCAAGATGGGCTACTTCGGCGTCGACAAGATGGTCAAGCACCTTCGGGACAAGGCGCCGCTGGCGTCGGCCGACACCGGCGTCACCTTCGTCACCAAGGAGAACATCGACTCGGCGGAGATCAAGGCGGTGCTCGAGCCCAGCTGCGCCAACCCGCCGGTGCAGTGATGGGCGTGAACCCCACGGCCACCCCGACCAGCGACCAGCAACCCACCGACGCGGAGCCGCCGGTCCTCGAAGCCCGCGGCATCGTCAAGCGGTTCGGGCACGTCGAGGCGTTGCGCGGCGCCGACTTCACGGTCCGCCGCGGTGAGGTCGTCGCGCTGATCGGCGACAACGGCGCCGGCAAGAGCACCCTGATCAAGACCCTGTCCGGTGTGCACCCGCCTGACGAGGGCGAGATCCGGGTCGGCGGCCGTCCGGTCCAGTTCTCCACCCCCGTCGACGCCCGACGGGCAGGGGTGGAGACCGTCTACCAGGACCTCGCCGTCGCCGACGACCTCAGCGTGGCCGCCAACCTGTATCTCGGCCGGGAGATCCTTCGCTCCGGACCACTCGGCCGGCTCGGGCTGCTGGACAAGCGCGCCATGCGCCACGGCGCCGCCGCCGCCCTGGACGAACTGGGCGTACGGATCCCCCGGGTCACCACCCCCATCGCGATGCTGTCCGGTGGGCAGCGGCAGTGCGTGGCGGTGGCCCGGGCCATCATCTGGGCTACCAACGTGGTCATCCTCGACGAGCCCACCGCGGCCCTGGGGGTGGTCCAGACCGGGCGGGTGCTCGACGTCGTCCGGCGGGCCCGCGACGCCGGCATGTCGGTGGTGCTGGTGAGCCACAACATGCCGCAGGTCCTCGAGATCGCCGACCGGGTCGAGGTGCTGCGCCTCGGCCGGCGCGCGGCCCAGCTCCGCGCCGACGAGGCCACCACCGACGATCTGGTCGCCGCGATGACCGGCA
>NZ_JBEZEH010000304.1:0-5646 GCF_040648775.1 Micromonospora sp. NPDC049089 | reverse complement strand
GGTGCCGGCCGGCTGGGTGGTCGGGGACAAGACCGGGACCGGCGGGTACGGCACCCGCAACGACATAGCGGTGATCTGGCCGCCCGACCGGACCCCGATCGTGCTGGCGGTGCTGTCCAGTCGCGACACGAAGGACGCCACCCCCGACGACGCGCTCATCGCCCAGGCCACCCGGGTGGTCGTCGCCCAGCTGTGAACGCCAGGAGGCAACACCGCCGATGTTAGGTTCGCCGACATGACTGCGCAGATCACTGCCGCGCATTTCCACGCGGCCGACGGGGTCGAGGACTGGCGCTCCCTCTACCACCTGGTCTCGGCCCACTTCCCGACCGGCTCACTGGCCGAGGGCATCGCGCTCGTCGACGAGATCGGCCGGCTCACCGACGAGACCCAGCAGCAGTACCTCAGCGTCGACCTGCGCGCCACCGGCGTGTCAGTGAGCCTGGCTCGGCGCGACATCGCGTTGGCGCGGCGGGTCTCGGCCGCCGCCAAGGAGCTGGACATCCGCGCCGATCCGACCGCCGTCCAACTCGTCAACATCACCCTCGACGCACTCGCCAGCGCGGACGTTCTGCCGTTCTGGCGGGCGCTGCTCGGCTACCGCCAGATCGGCGAGGACCACCTGTTCGATCCGTTACGGCGCGGCCCGGGCTTCGGGTTGCAGCACATGGCCGAGGCGCGCCCACACCGCAACCGCATGCACCTCGACATAGCTGTCCCGCACGATCAGGCGGAGGCTCGCATCGCCGCTGCCCTGGCCGCCGGCGGCCGCCTGGTGTCCGACGCGCACGCGCCCATGTGGTGGGTCCTGGCCGACGCCGAGGGCAACGAGGCCTGCGTCGCCACCTGGGTCGGCCGCGACTAACAGGACCCGAACTAAGCGCGGGCAGTCGCCCGGGCCACGCGCCCACCCTTTGGCGCGGTCACGCCGCGACGGCTGCCCGGCCCAGCGGGAACCGTACGCCGGTGAGGTCTTCCGAAACAGCCCAGAGGCGTTGCTGCACGCTCACGTCGTAGGAGTCGGGGCTGGAAGTGACAAGCCTCGGGTAGCCGCGCGTCTCACCGAGGCCGTCGGGGCCGTAGTACTGCCCGCCGAGGACGGACGGGTCGGTGGCGGCCCGCAGGATGGGCAGCGCGCCGGCCGACGGGGACTGGGTGATCGCCGGAGCGAGCCAGGTGATCGGTCCGCGGACGAGCGCCGGGGAGTTGCGCATCAGCTCGGTGTTGGAGACGCCGGGGTGTGCGGCCACCGCGACGGTGGTGCCGTGCGCGGTGAGCCGGCGCTGCAACTCGTAGGTGAACATCAGGTTGGCGAGCTTCGACTGGCCGTAGGCGGCGACCCGGCTGTAGGAACGCTCGAACTGAAGGTCGTCGAAGTGGATGGCGGCGCGGATGCGGTGGCCGACGCTGCTGACCGTGACCACTCGCGAGCCGGGCACGGGCAGCAGCAGGTCGAGCACCAGGCCGGTGAACGCGAAGTGGCCCAGGTGGTTGGTGCCGAACTGCATCTCGAAGCCGTCGCGGGTGCTCTGCTTCGGGGTGTACATCACGCCGGCGTTGTTGATCAGCAGGTCGATCCGCGGGTGGGTGGCGCGCAGGCCCGCCGCGGCACCGCGCACCGACTCCAGCGAGGTCAGGTCCAGTTCCCGTACGGAGACATCGCCGTTGATGCGGGCGGCGGCCGCCTTGCCCTTCTCCGTGTCGCGTACGGCCAGCACGACCGACGCCCCGCGCTCGGCGAGCCGCCGGGCGGTCTCGAAGCCCAGCCCGGTGTTGGCGCCGGTGACCACGGCCACCCGGCCGTCCTGGCGCGGAATCTGCTGCTCGGTCCACTTCATTTCAGGCTCCTTAGGTACCGCCGGTAACTTATGCCTGAACGGTAATGTACCACCGGTACGCTGTCAAGGGACCGCCGGTACCTAAGATAGGGTTGGTGTCATGACGTTCCAGCGGGCGCGCAGCGAGGAGCAGCGTGAGGTCCGGCGCCGGGCCATCCTGGAGACGACCTCGGCGATGCTCGACGAGATGCCGGTGGCCGAGGTGACCCTGAACGAGCTGAGCCGGCGGGTCGGCCTGGCCAAGACGGCGGTGCTGCGCTATTTCGAGTCCCGCGAGGCGATCCTGCTCGACCTGCTGGACGACCGGACGGCGACCTGGCTGGCCGAGCTGGAGCAGGAGCTGGCCGACGGTGTCGACGTGAGCCGGCCGGCGATGGAACGGGTGGAGCAGACGGCCGACGTGCTCAGCCGTTCGCTCGCCGCCCAGACGGTGCTCTGCGATCTGTTCGGCGCGCAGGGCGGGGTGCTCGAACACAACGTCTCGGTCGAGGTGGCCCGCCGGCACAAGCGGGCCGCACTGGGCAAGCTGGCGGTGATGGCCGGCCTCGTCCGGCGGCACCTGCCCGAAGCCGGCGACAACGCCGAGCTGTTCTGCCTGAACGCTTTGATCATGGCCGGCGCGCTGTCCGCCTACACCTCACCGCCGCCGAGCCTGCTCGCCGTCTACGAGTCCGAGCCGGCGCTCGCGGTCCACCACGTCGACCTACGGACAGCCCTGCGGGTCGCCATCATCACGTCGCTCGTGGGCATGCTGCCGCGCTCCTGAGCCGCTGCGCGCAATTCGCTGGTCTTGACGCTGTTCGCGGTCTAACGTGGCCCGTCGTGCTCTCACACGAACAGATAATCGGACAGGCCCTGGATCGGATCGGGGCGGGCTACGTCTTTCCCGAGAAGGTCGCTGACATCGACGCCGCGATCCGACATCGTCTCGCGGCGGGCGAGTACGACGGCCTGGACGGGCCGGCGCTCTGCGAGACGGTCACCGCTCATCTTCAGCAGGTGTGCCCGGACAAGCATCTGCGGCTGTTGTGGTCGGAGCAGCCGCAGTCGCTTGATCCAGCGGACGAGGACGGCGGGCGGGCGGCGTTCCTCGCGCTGCTCAGGGCGGAGAACCAGGGCATCCGCAGGGTCGAGCACCTGGACGGCAACGTCGGGTTCATCGACGTGCGGCGCATCGCGTACGCCGACGAGGGCGCTGCCGCGATCGGCGCGGCCATGCAACTGGCCGCCCTCAGCTCCGCGCTCATCCTGGACCTGCGCGCCTGTTCCGGCGGAACACCGGAGGGAGCCGCGATGTGGTGCAGCTACTTCTTCCGCGACGACCAGGTGCACCTCAACGACTTCTACGAGCGGTCCACCGGCGCCACCCGCCAGTTCTGGACGACCGCGCACCTTCCCGCGCCGCGCTACGCCGACCGCCCGGTGTACGTGCTGACCAGCGCGGCGACGTTCTCCGGGGGCGAGGACGTGGCGTACACCCTTCAGGCGCACGGCCGGGCCGTCGTCGTCGGTGAGACGACACGCGGCGGCGCGCATCCCACAGCCCGCCACCCGGTCACCGAACACATCCTCGTGACCGTGCCGACCGCCCGCACCATCAACAGCGTCACCGGCACCAACTGGGAGGGCGTCGGAGTGATGCCCGACGTTCCCGTCCCAGCGGACCAGGCACTCGACACCGCACTCAAGGCCATCGCCGGCGCATAGGCGCGGCTGCCGTTCGCGCGAACCGTGGGACTCGGGTCGACCCGAGCCCCACGTTCGTGGATGAAACCGAACTGTCTGGCGTGTCATCGAAGCTGGCGACAGGCGGCTAACCAGCGTCCACTGTGGCGCGCCGCCGTACGGCCGCGCGTTGCTGCCGTACGGACCGTAGGCCCACGTAGGCGACCGCACCGGAGGCCAGGTACAACAGAGCCTGCACGTTGAGCACGAGCACGACGCTGAGCACGTCGCCAAGCAGGCCGGCAGCCGCCATGCCCAGCCCCTGTGCGGCGTTGAAGATCGCGTAGTAGACGCCGAAGGCCCGGCCCAACTCGGTGTCGGGCACGCTCTGTTGGATCTGCGCGAAAGCTCCGCTGGCGTACGCGATGCCTGGCGCGCCGACCAGAATGAACAACCCGATGTACCACTCCGGTTGACGGGTGACCGCCGGCCCGTTCCAGATGACGAGGCTGATCAGTGCGAAGGTGGTCGCCCCGAGGCTCATCAGCAGACGGGGGCTGAGCCGGGCGCCAAGCATGCCGACGATGAGCCCACCCGCGACCCCACCGATCGCCTGGACGCCGCGCAGCACACCGGTCAGGGTGCCGTCGGCGTGCAGGGCGCGGCTGACGAAGACCACGAAGAGCACGACGAACAGGCCCTGCGCGATGCCGCCCAACGCCACACTCACGATCGTCACCCGCACGGCGCGGTTGCGCAGCATCGCCGTGAGGCCGTGTCGCCACGCGGTGAGGAACGATGACGTACGGTCCGGGGTCGCCGGATCCGCGGCGGTGTGGTGGGCGGCCCGGCGGGCGGCGGCGATCAGTGCTGCCGTGATCACGAAGGCCACGGCTGCGCCGACGGCCAGGTAGCGGGTGCCGTCGCGCGTGATGGCGAACCCACCCAGCGAACCTCCGACGAGACGTCCGACGCTGATGTTGAGCGCCACCACGCTGTTGGCGCGCACCAGGTGCGCGGGCTCGACGAGGCGTGGCAGCGCGGCGTTGCGGGCGGAGTCGAACGTCAGGGTCAGCACCGCCTGCGCGCCGGCTACCAGCGAGATGATCCACAGATGGTGGTCGGATTGACCGAGCAGCGGGATCACCACCGCTGCCTGCAACACGGCGACGCAGCTCATCAACCGGAACTTGTCGAAACGATCGGCGAGAGCACCGGCGAACGATCCGACCGTGATCCCGCACAGCAGCTCGACGAGGAAGACGGCGGAGGTGGTGAGCGCCGAGCCGGTCACCCCGAACACGTAGATCGGCAGCCCGGTGAGCAGCAGCCAGCTCGCCACGCTGGAGAAGAGCCCGGCAACCCAGACGAGGGCGAAGCTGCGGTGTCGCAGCAGCGCCACCATCTCAGATCAACTCGGGCGTGGGGTACGCCTGCAGGTTGAGACTGACCGGCCGGGCGCCGCTGGGGGGCGCGCTGCGCAACGGGCGCAGGTACGGCCGGATGACGGCGTCCAGGGTCAGCGTGAGGTGCCGCAGCTCCTCCGGGGTGAGCGCGAGCGTGTAGTTGTGGAAGGTGGCGCTCTCCTGCCACTCGTCGGTCAGCCTGTGCTGTTGCTGCTGGTAGCGCTGCAACGACCGAAACACCTCGTCGACCCCCAGGGCGGTAAGCGCGTCGTTGATCTGCCGGCCCTCGGCGTCATCGGGATCCGGCAGAAATTCGAACCCGGTCGCGGCGGCGCGCCACGGTCGGTCACGCTGATTGGCCCCGTCGGCGTTGGCCCGCTCGATGAGGCCGTGCCGGGCCAGTTGACGCAGGTGGTAGCTGCAGTTCGCGCCGGTGTCGTCCAGGGCCTCGGCGCACTGCGCGGCGGTTCTCGGGCCGGCGGCCAGCAGGTAGCGCAGCAGCCGCAGGCGCAGCGGATGCGCGAGCGCGCGCAGCTTGGTCGCGTCCTGGACGCGCACCCGGCGCTCCGGCTCGTTCGGCTCCATCAGCACCCCTTAACGAAAGACTCCTTTCGGTTATACCTCCTGCCAGTCCGATTTCGCAACAAGTCTTTCGTATCTGAGCGGCCGGAGAACGGCCTGGGTGACCACTTGCTTCGCTCGAAGGCAACGCCCTTCGGCCGCGGCGGGACCGTGCC
>NZ_JBEZEH010000303.1:0-5707 GCF_040648775.1 Micromonospora sp. NPDC049089 | reverse complement strand
GGAGGGATTCGTCGTGATCCTCCCCCGCCGGGGAGCGGTCGTCGCCTCACCGAGCAGCGGGACCATCACCGACATGTTCGCCGTGCGCGAGCGACTGGAGGCGCTGGCCGCCCGGCTGGCCGCCGAGCGGGCCACCGCGGCCGACGTGGCGTCCCTGCGCGCCCTGCTCGACCAGGGCCGCGAGGCGACCCAGCGCCACGACCTGGCCCGGGTCGCCGAGCTGAACAGCACGCTGCACCTGCGCATCCTCCAGATCAGCGGAAACCCCTGGCTGTCGTCGATCGCCAAGTCGCTCTACCTCCATGTCCAGTGGGTCTTCCGGCTCGGAGCGGCCGAACGCGCGCCACACTCGTGGGCCGAGCACATCCAACTCGTCGACGCCATCGAGTCGGGCGACGGTGACCGCGCCGAGCGGGCCGCGCTCGACCACCTCGAAGCGGCATCCGCCGCCGCGTACGAGAACGCCGAAGGCGGCTACGGCGCCCGCTGACGGGCACGCGGCTGCGGCGCCCGCTACCGGCCGCACGCGTAGCCCTGCATCCCCCGCGGGTTCGCACCGGCCGCCAGCACTCCCGTCGCCGGGTCACGGGTCACCGCGCAGAGCCGACCGAGGCTCCACCCGTCGGTGACCCGCACCTCGTGCCCGTACGCCCGCAGCGCCGCCAGCACACCCTCGTCGAGCCGGTCCTCCACCACCAGGACACCGGGCTCCATGTCGCGGGGATAGAACGAGCCGGGCAGGCTGACCGTGTGCCACGCCGGCGCGTCGATGGCCTCCTGAAGGCTCTGCCCAGCGACGAGGTGCCGCAGCAGGAACGGCAACTGCCACTGGTCCTGCTGGTCGCCACCGGGGGTGCCGCAGGCCAGCACCGGCTCACCGTCGCGGTGCACCATCGTCGGGCTCAACGTCGTACGCGGGCGGCGGCCCGGCGCCAGCGAGGAGGCGAGCCCCTCCTCCAGCCAGAACATCTGCAACCTGCTGCCCAGCGGAAAGCCCAGCTCCGGAATCGTCGGCGAACTCTGCAACCAGCCGCCACTGGGGGTAGCGGAGATCATGTTGCCCCACCTGTCGACCACGTCCACGTGACAGGTGTCGCCCCGGGTCACCCCGTCCGACTGCACTGTCGGCTCTCCCGTTGTGGCATCGGTCGGCCCGGCAGGTCGAGCGGCACCCGGTCGGACGTGGACGGGCAGGCGCGGCTGCGCCCCGTCCGGGCGGCCCGGCCGCAACTCCGCCGACGCGCGATCGCCGATCAGGGCGGCCCGCTCCCGCGCGTACTGCGGTGAGAGCAATGCCTTGGCGGGCACGTCGGCCCCGTCGCCGTACCAGGCCTCCCGGTCGGCGAAGGCGAGCTTGAGCGCCTCGACCTGGGCGTGCACACCCGCGGCGGTCGCCGAGTCGTACGCGCCCGGGTCGTCGAGCGCGTCAAGGGTGGCCAGCGACTCCAGCAGCACCGGGCCCTGGCCCCAGAAGCCGGTTTTCGCCACCGAGTAGCCCTGCCAGTCGAGGGTGGCGGGCGGCTCCCAGCTCGCCGAGTACGCGGCCAGGTCGTCACCGGTGACCAGCCCGGCGTGCGGGCGTCCGCTGGAGTCCTGGAACGGTCGCCGGCTGAACGCGTCGATCGCCTCGGCGACGAAACCCGTGCTCCAGGCCCGGCGGGCGGCCTCGATCTGGGCCTCCCGGTCGGCACCGGCCGCCCGTCCCGCCTCGACGAGTCGGCGCAGGGTGTCCGCGTACGCCGGGTTGGTGATCAACTCCCCCGCGGCGGGCGGTCGGCCGCCGCGCAGCCAGAGCGCGGCGGAGGTGGGCCAGTGTTCCTCGAACAACGACCGGACGGCGGCCACCGTGTCACCGACCCGGCCCACCAGCGGGTGCCCGGCGCCGGCGTAGCCGATCGCCGGCTCCAGCACCTCGGCGAGGGTGAGCGTGCCGTGCTCGCGCAGCAGCAGGAGCCAGGCGTCCACCGCACCGGGTACTGCCGCCGCCAGCGGCCCGGCACCCGGGATGAGATCCATGCCGAGGGACCGGAAGTGCGCGATGGTGGCGCCGGCCGGGGCTGGCCCCTGCCCGCACAGCACCTTCGGTCGGGGGTCCCGTGCGGTAGCCACGATGGCCGGCACCTCGCCGCCCGGCCCGTTCAGGTGCGGCTCGACCACGTGCAGGACGAACCCGGCGGTGACCGCCGCGTCGAAGGCGTTGCCCCCGCGTTCCAGGATGCCCATCGCCGACTGGCTGGCGAGCCAGTGGGTGGAGGACACCATGCCGAAGGTGCCCTGCAACGTGGGTCGGGTGGTGAACGTCATGACAGCACCTCACTGGGATCTGCGGTACGAACGTCGGGACCGGTGCCGTCCGGCCGGACCAGGTGGCAGGCGGCCATCCCGTCGCCGATGGCGGTCTGCGCCGGCACCTCCGTCGCGCACCTGTCGAAGGCGAGCGGGCACCGGGTCCGGAACCGGCAGCCGGACGGCGGGTCGAGCGCGGACGGCAGGTCGTCGCCGAGCAGCACCGGCTGACGGTGGCGCTGACGCACCGGGTCGGCCACCGGCGCGGCGGAGAGCAACGCCTGCGTGTACGGGTGTGCGGGCCGGGCGAAGATCCGCTCGCGGCTGCCGGTCTCGACGAGTTGACCCAGGTACATGACAGCGATGTCGTCGGCCAGGTATTCCACAGCGGAGAGGTCGTGGGTGATGAAGAGGCAGGCGAACCCGATGTCGCGTTGCAGGTCGGCGAGGAGGTTGAGCACCGACGCCTGCACTGACACGTCGAGCGCGCTGGTGGGTTCGTCCGCGATGAGCAGCATGGGCTCGGAGATCAGGGCCCGCGCGATGCTGACCCGTTGGCGTTGCCCGCCGGACAGTTCGTGGGGATAGCGACGGGCCACCTCGGCGCGCAGGCCCACCCGTTCGAGTTGGGGGGCGACGCGGGCGTCCCGGTCGCGCCGCGAGATCCGCTTGCCGGCCAGCCGCAGCGGTTCGGCCACGATCTCGCCCACCAGCATGCGCGGGTCCAGTGACGCGGCCGGGTCCTGGAAGACGATCGACACCGCGCCGCGATGGGGACGCAGTCTCCGTCGGGACAGGTGGGTGACGTCGGTGCCCGCGATCCGGACCGTTCCCGCTGTCGGTTCGACGAGCCGCACCACGCATCGGCCCACTGTCGACTTTCCGGAGCCGCTCTCCCCCACCAGGGCCGTGACCCGGCCCCGCGGGATGGTCAGGGACACCCCGTCCACGGCACGCACCGGGCCGAAGTGCATCACCAGGTCCGCTATCTCCAGGGCGTTCGGCTGCGGCGTCATCGGTTCGCCTCCTGAGGGGCCATCTCGCAGGGGTGCCAGCAGGCCGCGACATGGTCGGTGTCACCGACATCCTCCAACGGCGGGGCTGCCGCCCGGCACCGCTCGTCGGCGGCCGGGCAGCGATCCGCGAAGGTGCAGGCGTCGGGTTGGCTGGCCAGCACGGGCACCAGCCCGGGGATCTCGGTCAACCGGTCGGTGCCGGCGTGCCGGCCCGGCTGCGGTGACGCCGACAGGAGCCCGGCCGTGTACCGGTGCCGGGGGTGGGCGAACAGGTCGTCCACCGACGCCCGTTCCACCACCCGGCCCGCGTACATGACGACGACGCGGTCCGCGATGTCGGCGATCACGCCGAGGTCGTGGGTGATGATGAGGACGCTCGTGCCGAGCCGGTCGCGCAGGTCCCGCAGCACCTGGAGGATGCCGGCCTGGACGGTGACGTCCAGCGCTGTGGTCGGCTCGTCGGCCACCAGCACCTTCGGGCCGCAGGCCACCGCCATCGCGATCATCACGCGCTGCCGCATGCCGCCGGAGAGTTGGTGCGGGTAGCTGTCGACCCGCTGGGCGGCGGACGGGATACCGACGAGCGTCAACAGCTCGACGGCGCGGGCCCGCGCCGCCCGTCGGGACATCCGCTCGTGGACCTGGAGCACCTCCCCGATCTGCCGCCCCACGGTGAGCACCGGGTTCAACGACGTCATCGGTTCCTGGAAGATGTAGGCGATCTCCCGGCCACGGACCCGACGCAGGGCGGACTCGCGGGCGCCGACCAGCTGGGTGCCGTCCAGGCGCACCGACCCGGTGACCCGGGCGCTGCCCGGGAGCAGCCCGGCGAGGCTCATCGCGGTGACGCTCTTTCCGCACCCCGACTCGCCCACCATCCCGACGATCTCCCCGGCTGCGAGGTCCAGGCTGACCCCGTCGACCGCCGAGACGGTGCCGGTCTCGGTCGGGAACGACACCGACAGGTCGCGGATCTCCAGCACGGGCGCGGGGGCGGTGGTCATCGCCGGTCTCCCTTCGGGTCGAGGGCGTCGCGCAGGGCGTCACCGAAGACGTTGAACGCCAGCGCCAGACCCATGATCACCACGCCGGGGAAGACGGCGGCCCACGGTGCGCGGGCGGCGAACTGCTGGGCGGTGGCGAGCATGGTGCCGAGGCTGGGCGCCGGGGGTTGGATGCCGAGACCGAGGAAGGACAGCACCGCCTCGCCGAGGATCGCGGCCGGGATGGCGACGGTGGCCTGCACCAGGATCACCGAGGTCGCGTTCGGCAGGATGTGCCGGGCCAGCACCCACAGGTCGCTCGCGCCGTCCACGACGGCCGCCGCGACGAAGTCCAGCGACTTGAGGCGCAGCGTGTCCGAGCGGACGACCCGGATCACGCCGGGGATCTGAGCGATGCCGATGGCCACCGCCGCGTTGCCGAGGCTGGCGCCCCGGATGGCCGCCAACCCCACCGCCATGATCAGAAACGGGAACGCCAGCAGCAGGTCGGTGAAGCGCGAGATGACCGCGTCCCAGGCCCGAAAGTAGCCGGCGGCGAGCCCGAGCGGCACCCCGATGACCAGCGACGTGGCCACCGCCAGGAGCCCGACCTGCAACGACGCCCGCGCACCGAGCATGATGCGGGAGAGGACGTCCCGACCCAGGTCGTCGGTGCCCAGCAGGTGCCCGGCGGTGCCGGGAGGCGCGAACGTACGGGCGAAGTCGGTCTGGTCGACCGAGTAGGGCGCGAGCCAGGGCGAGAGCAGCGCGATGACGCCCGCCAGCGCGAGCACGACGAAGCTCACCACGGCGAGCGGGTTGCGCCGCAGCCGCCGCAGCACCCGCGTACGCCGGGTGATGCTGACGGTGCCGGTCTCCGCGATCGGTACGGTGAGGACGGTCATGCCGGATCTCCCGTCACCCGGATGCGTGGATCGATGACCGAGTAGAGCAGGTCCACGAAAAAGTTGATCACGATGTAGGCCGCCGCGGTGAGCAGGACGACGGCCTGGATCACCGGGTAGTCCCGTTGGAACACCGCGTCGATGGTCATCTTGCCGAAGCCCGGCAGCCCGAAGATCTGTTCGGTGACGACCGCGCCCGAGATCAGCCCGCCGAGTTGGAGACCCACGACTGTCACCACCACGATGAGGCTGTTCCGCAGGGCGTGCCGGGTGATGACGGCGCGAGGTCGCAGGCCCTTCGCCTTGGCCGTGCGTACGTAGTCGGAGGAGAGCGAGTCGAGCATCGCCGACCGGGTCTGCCGCATGATGATGGCGGCCAGGCCGGTGCCGAGGATCACGGCCGGCAGGACGATGTGGTGCAGGTTGTCCACGGGGTCCTCCAGAATCGGCACGAAGCCGGAGGCGGGGAAGAGCCCGGTCGCCACGGACAGGTAGAGGATCGCCAGCAGGCCCAGCC
>NZ_JBEZEH010000302.1:0-5786 GCF_040648775.1 Micromonospora sp. NPDC049089 | reverse complement strand
AGAGCCGGGTTCGCGACCCCCCCTCTCGCGAACGAAAGGTGGCTCAGCGTGAGCGCGAGGAGTGAGCCGGGTTTGCGAGCCCCGCAGTCGCGAACGAAAGGTGGCTCGGCGTGAGCGCGAGGAGTGAGCCGGGTTTGCGAGCCCCGCAGTCGCGAACGAAAGGTGGCTCGGCATGAGTGGGCAGACGGAGTTGGAGCTGGCGGGGCAGGTGGTGGAGCTGGTTCGGCGTCTTGGCGGGCCGGCCGCGCAGGCCGAGGCGGTGGTGACGCGGGCGGACCTGGCGCTGACCCGGTTCGCCAACTCGGGCATCCACCAGAACGTCTCCGAGTCCACCGTCGGGGTCCGGCTGCGGGTGCACGTCGACGGTCGGACGGCTGCCGGTGGCGGCAGCGTGGTCACCGCCGACGGGTTGTCCGGTCTGGTGGAGCGCACCCTGGCCGCGGCGCGGCTCTGCCCGCCCGACCCGGGTTGGCCAGGGCTTACCCCGCCCATGCCCACGCCGGACGCCCCGCCCGTCGACGAGGCCACCGCGCACGCTGAGCCGGATCAGCGGGCCGATCGGGTGCGGGCGTTCGTGGCCGCTGCCGGGGGCCTCAGCACCGCCGGCTACTGCCGCACCGCGCACCGCTCGTCGGCGTTCGCCAACTCGGCCGGGCACTCGGCGTACGGCCGCTCGGTGGAGGCGGCGATGGACGGCATCGCCCGCCTCGACGGCGCCGACGGGGTGGCCCGGCGCAGCGCCGACCGGCTGTCCGACCTCGACGGCGCCGAGTTGGGCGCGCAGGCGGCCGCGAAGGTGCGGGCGGCGGCCGACCCGGTCGAGCTGCCGCCGGGGCACTACGAGGTGGTGTTCGAGCCGGCCGCGGTGGCGGACCTCCTGCAGAACCTGTCGTTCTTCGGCTTCAACGGCAAGCGGTACGCCGAGCGGCAGTCGTTCGCCGAGCCGGGCGCGGCCCAGTTCGACAGGGCGGTGACAGTGGTGGACGACCCGCTGGGCGGGTCCGGGTTGCCGTTCGACGCGGAGGGCACCGGCCGACGGGCGCTGACGCTCGTCGAGGCGGGCACCACCCGGGCGGTGGCGCACGATCGCCGGACCGCCGCCGAGGCGGGCGCGGAGTCCACCGGGCACGCGGTCGCCGGGGGTGCCACCTGGGGCCCGATGCCCCGAAACCTGCGGCTGACCGGCGCGGTGGCGGGTCCGGCCAGTGCAGTGGGCCGGAGCACCACCGGTGCGGCGGCCGGGGCGGTCGTCGACGCGGACACCGCCGCGTTGGTGGCCGGCGTACGCCGAGGGCTGCTGGTCACCGATCTCTGGTACACCCGGGTGCTCGACCCGAAGAGCCTCGTCGTCACCGGCTTGACCCGCAACGGCGTCTGGCTGATCGAGGACGGCACTGTCGTCCGGGCGGTCCGTGACCTGCGGTTCACCGAGTCGTACCCGCGGGCGCTCGGGCCGGGGGCGGTGCTCGGGCTCGGCGCGCGGGCGGTGCGCCAACCGGACCGGGTGGACGGTGCCTGGTGGGCGGCGCCGTCGCTGCGGCTGGCGTCGTGGCACTTCACCGGAGGAGCCTCCGGCTGACGTTGTCGGCCACGCTCACTGATGGTCGGCGACGCGCGCAAAACCGGCGCGTCGAGGGCTTTTCCGCAGGCCAGACACACGGGACACTCCCTTGCGCGGACGGCTCGCGGAGATCGGCGTAACGTGTGTCACTTAGCTGCGTCGGTCGATCCGGCGTGGTCGTTGGTGTGCGCATGACGTGGCAGCGGGTGCGGGTTCGCCGGTCCGCGTGCCGACCGGAGAGAGACCAGCCCGCCCGTACGGGCCCGTCGAGGAGACGACTCGAATGACTTCAACGGCAACGAGGCCGAAGGGGGCGCGGGCGCGCGCCGCCATCGCGGCGAAGACGTTGCGTACCGACCGATGGTGGTTCGCCCCGCTGATCACCGTGATCGGGCTCAGCGCCTGGGTCGCGTACGCGACGGTCCGGGTCTTCATGCACAAGTGGTACTGGGTGGACCAGTTCCACTACCTGACCCCGTTCTACTCCCCGTGCGTGACCGACCGGTGTGTCGAGGAAGCCTCGCACTTCGGCCGGTTCCTGCCCGGCTGGTGGATCATCCCGGACGCCGCGCTGACCCTGCCGTTCCTGCTGCTGTTCCGGCTCACCTGCTACTACTACCGTAAGGCGTACTACCGGTCGTTCTGGCTGTCGCCGCCGGCCTGCGCGGTCCCGGACGGGCACAAGGAGTACGGCGGTGAGACCCGTTTCCCGCTGCTCGGGCAGAACCTGCACCGCTACTTCTTCTACGCCGCCGCGATCATCTCGCTGATCAACACCTGGGACGCGATTCTCGCCTTCCACTCGCCGAAGGGCTTCGGCTTCGGGCTGGGCAACATCATCCTGCTGCTCAACGTGGTGATGCTCTGGGCGTACACGATCTCCTGCCACTCCTGCCGGCACATCATCGGCGGCCGGCTCAAGCACTTCTCCAAGCACCCGGTGCGGTACAAGGCCTGGACCTTCGTCTCGGCGTTGAACGTCCGGCACATGCAGCTCGCCTGGATCACCCTCGGCACCCTGGCGCTGGCCGACTTCTACATCATGGCGCTCGCTGCCGGCTGGTTCTCCGACCTGCGGTTCATCAACTAAAGGGCCCCTGACATGACCACAACCACTCGCATCGAACGACACCACTACGACGTCGTCGTCATCGGGGCCGGCGGCGCCGGTCTGCGCGCGGCGATCGAGGCCCGGCTGGCCGGCAAGAAGACCGCGATCATCTCCAAGTCGCTGTTCGGCAAGGCGCACACGGTGATGGCCGAGGGCGGCGCCGCCGCCGCGATGGGCAATGTGAACAGCCGGGACAACTGGCAGGTGCACTTCCGCGACACCATGCGCGGCGGCAAGTTCCTCAACAACTTCCGGATGGCCGAGCTGCACGCGAAGGAGTCGCCGCAGCGGATCTGGGAGCTGGAGACGTACGGTGCGCTCTTCGACCGCACCAAGGACGGCAAGATCTCGCAGCGCAACTTCGGTGGCCACGAGTACCCGCGCCTGGCGCACGTGGGTGACCGGACCGGGCTGGAGCTGATCCGCACCCTCCAGCAGAAGATCGTCTCGCTTCAGCAGGAGGACCAGCGGGAGTTCGGCTCGTACGACGCCCGGATCAGGGTGTTCTCCGAGACGACCATCACCGAGCTGCTGCTCGACGGTGACCGGGTGGCCGGCGCGTTCGGCTACTACCGCGAGTCGGGCGAGTTCATCCTCTTCGAGGCGCCGGCGGTCGTGCTGGCCACCGGCGGTGTCGGGCGCTCCTACAAGGTCACCTCGAACTCCTGGGAGTACACCGGGGACGGGCACGCGTTGGCGCTGCGCGCCGGGGCGACGCTGATCAACATGGAGTTCCTCCAGTTCCACCCGACCGGCATGGTCTGGCCGCCCTCGGTGAAGGGCATCCTGGTCACCGAGTCGGTGCGCGGTGACGGCGGCGTTCTGAAGAACTCCGACGGCAAGCGGTTCATGTTCGACTACGTCCCCGACGTCTTCCGCAAGCAGTACGCGGAGACCGAGGAGGAGGCGGACCGCTGGTACACCGACCCGGACAACAACCGACGCCCTCCGGAGCTGCTGCCGCGCGACGAGGTGGCCCGGGCCATCAACAGCGAGGTCAAGGCCGGCCGGGGCTCCCCCGCCGGTGGCGTCTTCCTGGACATCGCGAGCCGACGTTCGGCCGACGAGATCCGCCGCCGGCTGCCGTCGATGTATCACCAGTTCAAGGAGCTGGCCGACGTCGACATCACGGCCGAGCCGATGGAGGTCGGCCCGACCTGCCACTACGTGATGGGCGGCGTCGAGGTCGACCCGGATTCGGGTGCGGCCTTCGGCCACGTACGCGGGCTGTTCGCCGCCGGTGAGGTCTCCGGTGGCATGCACGGCTCGAACCGCCTCGGTGGTAACTCCCTGTCCGACCTGCTGGTCTTCGGCAAGCGGGCGGGCGGGCACGCGGCCAGCTACGCCGACGGGCTGACCGCCCGACCGAAGGTGGCCGTGAACGAGGTCGAGGCGGCCGTGGAGACCGCCCTCGCGCCGCTGCAACGGGACACCGGCGAGAACCCGTACACCCTTCAGCAGGACCTCCAGGCGGTGATGGGGGATCTGGTGGGCATCATCCGCCGGGAGGGTGAGCTGGCCGACGCGCTGGTCCGGCTCGCCGAGCTGCGTGAGCGGGTGGCCAAGGTGAGCGCGGCCGGCGGCCGACGCTACAACCCGGGCTGGCACCTGGCCCTGGACCTGCGCAACATGCTGGTGGTCTCGGAGTGCACCGCGAAGGCGGCGCTGGAGCGGCAGGAGTCGCGCGGCGGGCACACCCGGGAGGACTACCCGACGATGGAGCCGAAGTGGCGGCAGGTCAACCTGGTCTGCGCGCTGGACGGCGACACCGTGCAGCTGACCCGCAAGCCGCTGCCGAAGATGCGGTCGGAGCTGATCGGCCTCTTCGACCGGGCCGAGCTGGCCAAGTACCTCACCGACGAGGAGCTCGCCGACTTCGACGCCCTCGTTGACGACGCTGGAGAGGCGGACAACCGATGAGCGGGAAGCGTCAGTTCCGGATCTGGCGGGGCGACGAGAGCGGCGGCGACCTCCAGGACTACATGGTGGAGGTGAACGAGGGCGAGGTCGTCCTCGACGTCATCCACCGTTTGCAGGCCACCGATGCGCCCGACCTGGCCTGCCGGTGGAACTGCAAGGCCGGCAAGTGCGGCTCCTGCTCGATGGAGATCAACGGCAAGCCGCGGCTGGGTTGCATGACGCGGATGTCGACCTTCGGCGACGACGAGACCGTCACTGTCACCCCGCTGCGCACCTTCCCGGTCATCCGGGACCTGGTCACCGACGTCTCGTTCAACTACGAGAAGGCACGGGAGACCCCGGCGTTCGCCCCTCCGACGGACGTGGCTCCGGGCGACTACCGGATGCAGCAGGTCGACGTGGAGCGCTCGCAGGAGTTCCGTAAGTGCATCGAGTGCTTCCTGTGCCAGACGGTCTGCCACGTGATCCGCGATCACGAGGAGAACAAGCAGGCGTTCTCCGGTCCGCGGTACTTCATCCGGGCGGCCGAGCTGGACATGCACCCGCTGGACGCCCGGACCGACCGCAAGGAGTACGCGCAGGCCGAACAGGGCCTCGGCTTCTGCAACATCACCAAGTGCTGCACCGAGGTCTGCCCCGAGCACATCAAGATCACTGACAACGGGATCATCCCCATGAAGGAACGGGTCGTCGACCGCAGGTACGATCCCCTTGTGTGGCTTGGTAGCAAGATCTTCCGTCGGGGCGAGACGCCCCAGACCAGCGTGACCACCGCCCGTCAGGGCTCGGCGACGCCGGGCTCCGCCCGGGGTGGGGTGCACTCGCACGCGGGTGGCTCCCACGACTCGGGGGCTGAGGCGCAGGCGCAGAGCGGCGTCAACTGGCACCGGGAGGTGCCCCACCCGACCGCT
Organism: Micromonospora sp. NPDC049089; assembly: GCF_040648775.1. Lineage (NCBI taxonomy): Bacteria > Bacillati > Actinomycetota > Actinomycetes > Micromonosporales > Micromonosporaceae > Micromonospora > Micromonospora sp. NPDC049089. Next base: position 283 of record NZ_JBEZEH010000302.1, on the reverse strand, counting down.
CCGGCGGTCGACGACCGGGGCAAGCTGCCGCTGACCGAGCTCACCTTCGACCGGGCCGCCGCGCCGTCTCCCTTCGGCGACGACGTGACCTTCCCGCTGCCTCCGGAGCACCTCAACTTCGCTCACCCGGAGCAGGACAACAAGCACTGACCACCTGAACAACAACGGGGGCCGGGGGAGCGGCCCCGGCCCCCCGCCCACATACCCACCCCCCCCCCCCCACCCCCCCCCCCCCCCCCCCCCCCCCCCCCCCCCCCCCCCCCCCCCCCCCCCCCCCCCCCCC
>NZ_JBEZEH010000301.1:0-5830 GCF_040648775.1 Micromonospora sp. NPDC049089 | reverse complement strand
CCTTCAGTAACTGGTGCGTCCGCGGGTGCAGAGCAAAGGAAGCGAAGGTGGTGTGGGGGGTTGGGAGGGGTGGGGTGCGGGACCCGGCTGACCTCGGTGCCGCAGGCCCCCGGGCAGACCGTTCCACCCGGCGCCCGACCCGGCTTTCCGGCGCCCGTGCGGGGTCTCCGGGCACTGGCGCACCTCGACGTCGCGGCAACCTCGGCGGTCGCGGCGGTGGCCTCAGTCTGAGCGGCGGCGGTGGGTGCGGCTGAGGTCGGTGGGGCGTCCGGGGTCGACGTGGCGGGGACGGTCGGGTTCGTCGGGGCGCAGCGGGGCGAGGGTGTCGGTGAGCGCGTCGATGATCCGGTCGGTGGCGCGGCGGGCCGCGCCGGGGTTGGCGGCCGCCGTCTCGCCCAGGTCGACGGGGGTGCCGAAGTGCACCCGGATCACCGGGCGGCGCCACAGCGAGCGGGCGATGCCGCGCAGCATTCCGCGGGGCGCCTGGTAGGGCAGCACCTCGTGCGAGCCCCACTGGGCGACCGGGACGACCGGGGCACCGCAGGCCAGGGCGAGGCGGGCGGCGCCGGTCTTGCCGCGTTCGGGCCACAGGCCGGGGTCGAGGCCGATGCGCCCCTCGGGGTAGATAAGGATCACCGAGCCACGCGCGACGGCCGTGGCGGCGTTGTCGAGGGCCTGGTGCACGGCACTGGTGCCGCGGTCGACCCGGATGTGCCCGGCGTGGCGCATGGCGGCACCGAACACCGGGACGCGGAACAGCCCGGCGGTCGCCATGATCCGGGGGGCGACGCCGCGGATCTGGCAGGCGGCGGCCATGACCACCGGGTCGAATGGGCTGATGTGGTTGGCGGTCAGCACCAGCGGGCCGCGACGCAGGTGCGTCGGGACGTCGCCGGTGACCTCGAGGCGGGCGAGCAGGCCGACCAGGCCCCGGGCCAGCAGCAGGGCTGCGCGCCAGATCAGCGGCGGCTGCCAGGTGGTGTGTGCGGTGTCCATCAGCGCGCCATCGTCGCACGCCCCGGCGGGGCCGCGAGGGCGGGTCGGGTGATCAGGGTCATTGGTCCCGGGCCGTTTCGGGCCACCCGGCCCTGCCCAATCCTCTACGACGAGCAGTAGTATTTACTACGTCTCGTAGTACGGATCGTTGGGGGTTTTTCAGGTGGACGCGTTGGACGTTGCCCGCTGGCAGTTCGGTGTCACCACCGTCTACCACTTCCTTTTCGTGCCGCTGACCATCGGCCTCTCCGTGCTGGTGGCCATCCTCCAGACGATGTGGCACCGCACCGGCAACGAGCGCTACCTCAAGCTCACCAAGTTCTACGGCAAGCTGTTCCTGATCAACTTCGCCATGGGTGTGGTCACTGGCATCGTGCAGGAATTCCAGTTCGGCATGAACTGGAGCGACTACTCCCGCTTCGTCGGCGACATCTTCGGCGCACCCCTGGCCATCGAGGCGCTCGTCGCGTTCTTCCTCGAATCCACCTTCATCGGGCTGTGGATCTTCGGCTGGGATCGGCTGCCCAAGCGGGCGCACCTGGCCAGCATCTGGGCCGCCGCGATCGGCACCAACCTGTCCGCGTACTTCATCCTCGCCGCGAACTCGTTCATGCAGAACCCGGTGGGCTACCGGATCAACCCCGACAGCGGACGCGCCGAGCTGACCAACTTCCCGGCCGTGCTGACCAACAAGGTCGCCCTGATCACCTTCCCGCACACCCTGGCCGGCTCGTTCCTGGTCGCAGGGTCGCTGGTCGTGGCGGTCGGCCTCTACCACGTGATTCGCAACCGGGACTCCGCCGACACCGGCGCGTACCGCTTCGCCACGAAGTTCGGCTCCTGGGTGGTCCTGGTCGCCTCCGCGGCCGTGCTGTTCACCGGCGACATCCAGGGCAAGATCATGACGGACGTGCAGCCGATGAAGATGGCCGCCGCCGAGGGCCTCTACACCACCGAGAGCCCCGCCTCGTTCTCGGTGCTCACCATCGGCAGCCTGGACGGCAGCCGCGAGGTGTTCGCCATCAAGATCCCGTACCTGTTGTCGTACCTGGGCACCGGTGACCCGAACGGCACCGTGCACGGCATCAACGACCTGCAGGCCCAGTACGCCAGCCAGTACGGCGCCGGCAGCTACACCCCGATCATCCCGGTCACCTACTGGAGCTTCCGCTTCATGATCGCCTTCGGGATGGCCGCGGCCGCGATCGCCCTGCTGGTGCTCTGGAGCCAGCGCAAGGGCCGCACCCCGAGCAGCAAGTGGCTGCTGCGCGCCGGGCTGGCCATGCCGGTGCTGCCGCTGCTGGCCAACTCGTTCGGCTGGATCTTCACCGAGATGGGCCGCCAGCCGTGGATCGTCTTCGGCGAGATGCTCACCCGCAACGGGGTGTCCCGCAGCGTCTCGCTGGCCGAGGTCCTCACCTCGTTCACCGCCTTCACCCTGATCTACGCCACCCTCGCCGTGATCGAGGTCAAGCTGCTGCTGCGCTACGCCAAGGCCGGCGTACCCGACGTCAGCGAAGAGCACCCCATCGACGACACCCACGACGACGCCGAGCGCCCGCTCGCCTTCGCCTACTGATCCCGGAGCCCATCGTGGAACTGACCACCATCTGGTTTCTCCTCGTCGCCGTGCTGTTCACCGGGTACTTCATCCTGGAGGGCTTCGACTTCGGCGTCGGCATGCTGCTGCCCGTGCTCGGCCGCGACGACCGGGAACGCCGCGTCCTGATCAACACCATCGGCCCGGTCTGGGACGGCAACGAGGTGTGGCTGATCACCGCCGGTGGCGCCATGTTCGCCGCGTTCCCCGAGTGGTACGCCACCCTCTTCTCCGGCTTCTACCTGCCGCTGCTGCTGATCCTGCTGGCCCTGATCGCCCGGGGGGTCGCCTTCGAGTACCGGCACAAGCGCCCCGAGGCGTCCTGGAAGCGCCGTTGGGACGCGGCGATCGTGGTCGGCTCGCTGCTGCCGGCGATCCTGTGGGGCGTCGCCTTCGCCAACATCCTGCGCGGCGTGCCACTGGACGCCGACCACGAGTACGTCGGCGGTCTGCTGGACCTGCTCAACCCGTACGCCCTGCTGGGCGGCGCGACCACTCTCGCGCTGTTCCTCACCCACGGCGCGGTGTTCCTCGCCCTGAAGACCACCGGCGACATCCGCGAGCGGGCGGGCGCGCTCGCCGTGCGCCTGGGTGTGGGCGCCGCCGTGCTCGCGGTCGGGTTCCTGACCTGGACGTTGAACATCCGCTCCAGCGCGGCCGCCGTCGTGCTCGCCGTCGGCGCGGCCCTCGCCCTGCTCGGCGGTCTGGCCGCCGCCCGGGTACGCCGGGAGGGCTGGGCGTTCACCGGCACGGCCGTGGCGATCGGCCTGGCGGTGGCGACCCTGTTCGCGGCGCTGTTCCCGAACGTGCTGCCCTCCACCCTGGACGCGGCAGGCACGCTGACGGCCACCAACGCCGCGTCCACCCCGTACACCCTGAAGATCATGACCTGGGTGGCGGTGATCTTCACTCCGGTGGTGCTGGCCTACCAGGGGTGGACGTACTGGGTGTTCCGCAAGCGCATCGGCGTGGCCAACATCCCGCAACACTGACCGCCGGAAGCGGGGAATCGCGCACCAGCGGGGACGGCGCAGCGCGGGGCGTCGGGAAAATCGGGCGGTTGGTGGGGGTGGGCTCGTTTACGGTGTGCCGATGCCCGCCGCTGTGCACGTACGCGAACTCACCGCCGACGACCTCGACGCCGCCTGGGAGCTGGGCCGCTTCGCGTTCGGCTCCGACCCGCAGCGCCCGGCGCCCGCGCCCGCGCCGGTGCCCGGCCTGACCCGTTACGGCGCGTTCGACGACTCCGGTCGGCTCGTCGGCAAGGCCATCGACCTGCACCACGACCAGTGGTGGTCCGGGCGGGCGGTGCCGGCCGCGGACGTGGCCGGGGTGGCCGTCGCCCCCGAGGCCCGTGGTCACGGCGTGGCACGAGCCCTGCTCAGCGCGCTGCTACGCGGCGCCCACGACCGTCAGGCGGCGATCAGCGCGCTCTATCCGACCGTCGCCGTCCCGTACCGGGCCTGCGGGTGGGAGGCCGCGGGGGTGCTGCGCACCGTCGACCTGGCCACCGCCGCGTTGCCCCGCCACCGGCCCGCGTCGCACCTCACCGTCCGAGCCGGTACGCCCGCCGACCTGCCGGCCGTCGACGCCCTGTACGAGCGGGTCACCCGGCACCGCAACGGCATGCTGACCCGCCGGGGTGAGCTGTTCGACGCCGCCGACCGCGGTCTGCCCGGTGACGGGGTCACCCTCGTCGAGGCCGACGGCGAGCTGGTCGGTTACGCCACCTGGCAGCGGGGCCGGGGCTACGGAGCGGATTCGGTGCTCACCGTCGACGAGGCCCTCGCTGTCACGCCCGAGGCCGCCCGGGAGATCGTCGGGGTGCTCGGCAGTTGGGCCAGCGTCGCGCCGACGCTGCGACTGTGCCCGCTCGACGGCGACGCGGTCAGCACCGTCCTGCCGTTGGAGTCGGCCCGCGACCACGAGCGGGACCTGTGGATGCACCGACCGGTCGACGTCGCCCGCGCGGTGAGCGCGCGGGGGTGGCCCGCCCACGCCCGGGGCGTCGTCGACTTCGCCCTCACCGACCCGCTCGCCGAGTGGAACACCGGCACCTGGAGGCTGACCGTCGCCGACGGCGACGCCGAGCTGACCCGGGTCGGCGGCGAGGCCGACCTGCGGTTGGACGTGCGCGGTTTCGCTCTGCTCTACGCCGGTGCCGCGCAGGCCCGCTCGGTCGCGCAGGCCGGGCTGCTGCACCACGGCCCGGGTGTCGACCCGGGCGCGCTCGACCTCCTGGCCTGCGGCGGGCCCGCGCAGTTGCTCGACTACTTCTGACCGGCGGGCCGATGGTTTCCGCCTCCGAAGTGGGAACTCGGCGGCGGCAGCGGACAGATACAGGTGTGACAGCCGAGATGCGGGCCCGGATCCGGGCCGGAGACTCCGACGCGTTGGGTGAGCTCTTCGACGAGCACGCCGAGGCGGTTCATCGACATGCGCTGTGGAGCGGAAGCGATGCGGCGCACGCCGAGGACGTGGTGTCGCTGACCTTCCTCGAAGCGTGGCGGATCCGCGGATCCCTGCGCCCGGACGGGGACGGTCTGCGGCCGTGGCTGCTCGGGATCGCGACAAACGTCCTGCGCAACCGCCGGCGGGCGGCGCGCCGGCACCGGGAGGCGTTGCGGCGGCTGCCGGTACGCGACACCGTCCCCGACTTCGCCGACGCGGTGGTCGACCGGATGCACGACGCCGACCAGGTGGCCGCCGCCCTGGCGGGACTGCGGGCGTTGCGCCGCGCCGACCGGGAGGTGTTCCTGCTCTGCGTGTGGTCGCAACTGGACTACGCGGCGGCGGCCGAGGCGCTGGGCGTACCCGTCGGGACCGTGCGCTCCCGACTGTCGCGGGCCCGAACCCGGCTGCGGGCGCTGGCGCAGCAGGAGCTGACCGGCGCCCGGATGACCCCCGTCGAGCAGGGAGAGTACCGATGAGAGAGCCCACCGCTCCGCCCGTGCCGGCCCTGCCGGCGTTGCGCCGACAGGCACTGCGGCATCATCTGCTGACCGAGGTCCGGCGGCCGTCGCGGCGGCCACGACGGATGCGGGTGCTCGTGCCGGTGGCGGGCGTGCTGACCGTCGTGGTCGCGGCCGGGATGGTCGCCCAGCCGTGGTCGTCGGACAGCGCGCCACTGATCGTCCCGGTCGAGCAGGGGGAACGCGTCGGGGCGTCACTGCTGCTCAACCGGATGGCCGCGGTGGCCGCCGGCAGGCGGGGGCCGCCGCCCGGCGAGGGCGG
>NZ_JBEZEH010000300.1:0-5923 GCF_040648775.1 Micromonospora sp. NPDC049089 | reverse complement strand
GAGTCATCATGATGACTCACAGACATCAGTGTCGGAGGAGTTACCGCCTTGGGGCGCGGAGCATCTGCGTGAGGTGAGGCCTCCCGACGCCGGAGGCGCCCGGACCGGGCCACGGCGCGGGCGGGCCAGCGCGGATCGGGCCAGCACTGGCGGGTCAGGGCAGGCGGGTCTGGAGCACGCCGTTCTGGATTCGGGTGGGCAGGATCTGCTGGTCGTTGCCGGAGGGCCCCTGTACGACCTCGCCGCCGTTGAGCCGGAAGGCGCTGCCGTGCCACGGGCAGACCACGCAGGCGTGGCCGTCGATCTCCTGCACTTCACCCTCGCCGAGCGGCCCGCTCTGGTGCGGGCAGCGCTCCAACATCACTGTCACCTCGTCACCGTGCCGGTAGAGGATCACTGAGATGTCGTCGTCCACCTCTCGGGTGATCAGGGTGCGTTGCGGCAGCGTCGCCATGTCGGCCAGCGAGTGCCAGCCATCGGTCATCCGGTGCAGCTCGGAGACGCTCTGGTTGACCTGCGCCCCCTGCTTGTACGCCAGGTGACCCCCGATGTACGCGCCGAGGCTCACCGTGGAGAGCCCGAGGAAGCCGAGGGCGCGACCCATTCCGTGGCGGCCGGACAGCCGGGCGGCCAGCGAGCCGGCGTAGAGCGTCATGCCGACGGTGTTGGCGGCGGCGTGCACCAGGCCGACCCGGCGCTGGTCCCGGGCGAGTGCCGCCCAGTCGTTCAGACCGGCGACGGCCGCCGGCAGCGCGCTGACGGTGCCCAGCCCGACCAGCACCGTGGCGGGCCGGCGCTGCCCGGGCATGAGGTCCAGCACCGCGGCGCTGATCCACGCGCCGACCGGGACCTGCACCATCGCCGGGTGCAGCGGATGCCCGAGGGTCACCCCGTGCAGCAGGTCGCGCAGCCGACGTGGACGTAGCGTCCCCAGGACGACCTTCTGCAACCGGTCACCCGCACGGTCCAGCCGGGAATCCTGCTCAACTTTCGTCAAAAGTGCTCGCACGAGTACCGACTTCCCGGCGTTCGCCGTCGCAAACCGGCCAGCGGCGACAAACCTGCCGCATCACCCAGGCCGCCGATCTTGCAGTTTGTGCTCACAAAATCCTGGTCACAGGGGGCGAATCGGCAACCCAAAGTGCAAGATCGACGGGGATTGTGGGGGTGGGGCCGGGCCGGCATGCTGGCGGGATGGGTGTACGGGTGGAGCGGGTCGGGGCGGTCACCACTGTGGTGCTGGACCGGGCGGACGCGCGGAACGCCGTGGACGGTCCTACTGCTCGGGCGCTGGCGGACGCGTTTCGGGCCTTCGAGGCTGATCCGGACGCGTTGGTGGCAGTGCTCTGGGGCGCCGGTGGGACGTTCTGCGCCGGCGCCGACCTCAAGGCGATCGGCACACCGAGCGGCAACCGGGTCGAGCCCGAGGGGGACGGCCCGATGGGTCCGACCCGGATGACGCTCAGCAAACCGGTGATCGCGGCGATCTCCGGGTACGCGGTGGCGGGCGGGCTCGAACTGGCGCTCTGGTGTGACCTGCGGGTCGCCGAGTCCGACGCGACACTCGGGGTCTTCTGCCGCCGCTGGGGAGTGCCGCTGATCGACGGTGGCACCGTCCGGCTGCCCCGGTTGATCGGCGAGAGTCGGGCCATGGACCTGATCCTCACCGGCCGGCCGGTGCCGGCCGACGAGGCGTACTCGATGGGGTTGGTCAATCGGTTGGTGCCACCCGGCCAGGCGCGGGCCGCGGCCGAGGAGTTGGCGGCGGCGATCGCCCGGCATCCGCAGACCTGCCTGCGCAACGACCGCGCCGCGCTGCTGGCCGGTACGGGACGACCCGAGCCGGAGGCGCTGGCGACCGAGTTGGCGTACGGGATGGATTCGCTGGCCACTGACGCGGCGGTCGGCGCGGCCCGGTTCGCCGCGGGCGAGGGCCGACACGGCGCGACGCCGCCGGGAGGGTGGGTCCCCCCGACGGCGTCGGCTACCGGGTGAATCAGTTGCGGTTGATGGTGAAGGTCGTCGTGGGGTTCTGGATGTCCACGGCGTTGTTGCTCAGCCGCAGGTTGTTGAAGGTGACCGACCCGACGGCCGGCCCCTGCCCCGCCTCCGGCATGGGGTTCGCCCAGATGGCGAAGCCGGACTTCGCGTCGTAGGCGTCCCCGCTCTTCCGGGCACCGCTGATCGAGACGTTCGTGAAGACCGTGTCGGTGATCGGGTTCTGCGGCTGCCCACCGACGTAGTTGGTCTGGAACATGATGCCGCTGTAGGTCGGATCGATGATGTCGACGTCGCTGACCCGGATGCCCTGGAACACCTTCGAGGCGGAGAAGACCCAGATCGCCGGGAAGGTCTGCCCACCCCAGAAGTGCCCACCGGCCCGCACGATCGAGATGTTCTCGAACCGGGTCGGCGGGTTGGCACCGAAGCCGTTCATCGGGTAGCCGAAGTCGAGCGAGCTGATGGTGATGCCCGAGTAGACCAGGGTGTCCGCGATGTAGATGTTGCGGAACGTATTGCCGTAACCGCCGTACACGGCGACACCGGCGGCCCGCCAGGTCAGGGTCGAGGTCAGGTTCTCGTAGATGTTGTCCTTCATGTCGGCGCCGCCCGCGTCGATGGCCGAGAACAGCGCGAAGCTGTCGTCGCCGGTAGCCCGGGCGTCGTTGTTGCTGACCAGGTTGTTGGTGCTCCCGTTGGTCATGTTGATGCCGTCGGCGAACATGTTCCGGATCCGGGAGTTCTTGATCGTCATGTAGTCGGTGTTCGCGCCCCAGTAGAGGCACACCATGTGCTCGTTCCAAATGTTGTCGATCACGATGTTCGACACGTTGGCGAAGTCGAACACCTTGCCCGGACCGTCGATCCGGGAGGTGTAGTTGCCGAAGTAGGCGAAGTTCTTGAAGGAGGAGTTCGCCGCCGAGTTCTCGGCCCGGAAGCCGATGTCGGTGTTGTCCTGGCCCGACGGAGCGTTGAACCGGGTGTACCAGGGGCCGGCGCCGGTCACCTGGACGGCCTTGCCGTACACCTGGAACTTGGACGAGGTGGAGTAGTTACCAGCCGGCAGGTACACCCCGACCAGGTTGCCGGTGGTGTCCATCCGCACCCGGTCCAGGGCGTTCTGCACGTCCTGGTGGGTGAAGCCGGTCGGCGTGGTGTAGCGCGCCGGGTCCGGGTTGGCGATCGGCGCCACCTGCTCGGTGTTGATGAAGTCGATGGCGTACGTGGTGGTGTTGGCCGGGTCCTTCTGAAGACGGATCTTGCTGCCGGCCGGGACGGTGGAGTTGAGCATGACGTTGGCTTCGTCGTAGATGTGCCGCGGTCCGCCCGCGCTCGGCGAGTTGCCCGGGCTGGCCTCGCTGCCGTAGAGCCAGGCGTACCGGGATGTCAGGTCGATGGCCTTGTGGAAGGCGCCGTTGACGTAGACGTTCACTGTCGAGTTGATTCCACCGCCGCCCGGCGCATCCGGGATGGAGAAGCGGGTGACCAGCGTGTTGGTGCTGGCTCGGGTGGTGAACTCGACGTAGCTGCCGGTCGAGTTGAGGGTCACCGCCCGCCGGCCGGACGCCTCGCCGGCCAGGTCGCCGATCTCCCGGTTCGGCCCGACGACCGCCGCGCCGCCGCCGACGACGCCGTCCTCGGCCTCGTACATGTCGTACGGCATGTTGGCACCGCGACCGACGAAGAGCGGCCGGTCACTGGTGTTGTTGACCTGCTTCACCGGCAGCTCGTTGCCGTCCACGGCGAGCACCACCCGGACGGTGTACTTGCCGTTCGCGGCGGTCCAGGTGCCCAGGCTGATCGGGCCGACCGTGGCACCGGCGTTGATCACGCCGGAGTAGGAGCCGGTCAGGGTACGGACCACGGTGCCGGACTCGTTGAGCACGGTCAGGGTGATGCCGTGCGCACCGGAGGCGGAAGCCTGGTTGCCGGCGTTGCGGACGGACACGGAGAAGGTCACCGTGTTGCCCGCCGACGGGTTGCCGGGCGACCAGGCGACCGCCGAGGCGACGAGGTCGGAGCTGGCGACCGCGGCGACGACCAGCGGGCTGGGGTTGGTGTAGCTGTTGTTGGTGTCGTCCTGCTCGACGACGGTGTTCGACTCGTCGACCTTGGCGCTGAGCGGGTAGCTGCCCGAGTCCCGGGTGCCGATGCTGGCGCTGACAGTGGTCGAGGCACCGGCAGCGAGACCGCCGACCGAGGCCGTGCCCACCCGGGTGGAGCCCAGGTAGAAGTTGACGTTGGTCGCGCCGGAGGCCGCCGAGCCCGCGTTACGTACCGTCGCGGAGAGCGTGATGGTGCTGGTCTCCACTGGTGCGGACGGGCTGAACGACATGCCGGTCACGGTCAGGTCCGGGTTCGGGGCCGGGGTGCCGAAGACCTGGAACTCGGCCACCTGACCGGCCGGGGCACCGGTGTTCGAGGCGATCGAGAGCCGTACGTCGGCCGCCGCGCCGGAGACCGGGATGGTCACCGTGTTGCCGCTGCCCGGGTTGAAGCTGTAGTTCGCCGCGCCGACCAGGGTGGTGAAGCTCGACGAGCCCTGGTCCCGGCCGAGCACAGTGATGTTCTGGGTACGCGCGCCCCACGCCGAGTCCGGGTTGAGCTTCACGACGACCTGGCTGAGGGTGGCGTTCGCGCCGAGCTGCACGGTCAGCGTGCTCGGGTTGCCGTTGCCCTCCCAGTAGGTGGCCACGTTGTTGTCGTTGGCGTTGGCGGCCACGAACGTGTGCACGAACCCGGAGGCGCTGATCGGCTTGCCGATCGCCAGGTTGGAGCCGGTCGGCGGGTTGCCGGTGCCGGTCCGGGTCACGGTGTTGCTGTTCGCCGACTGGTTGCCGGCGGCGTCCTTGGCCCGCACGTAGTACGACACCGTGGCGCTGTCCGCCTGGCTGTCGGTGTACGTGAGCGTCGAACCGCTGACGCTGCCGCGCAGCGCACCGTTGGCGTAGACGTCGTAGCCGGTCACCCCGACGTTGTCGGTCGACGCCGACCAGGCGAGCCGGATCTGCCCGCTGGCCGGCTGGGTGTAGGCCAGGTTGCCCGGCACGCTGGGAGCCTGGGTGTCGGTGCTGCCGGTCGCGCCGTACACCTCGACCTCGGACAGCTGGGCGGCCGGCCAACCGGTGTTGCCGGTGACCTCCACGCGTACGTAGCGGGTGCTGGCGGCGGTGAAGCTGACGGTCGCGGTGTTGCCGCTGCTCGGGTTGAAGGTGTAGCCGGCGGACGCCTTCAGGGTGGTGAAGGACGAACCGTTCGTCGAGCCCAGGATCGACAGCGTCTGCGTACGGGTCTGCCAGTCCGACGCGGGTGGCAGCTTGAGCACCACCCGGTCCACGCTGACAGTGGCGCCCAGGTCGGCCTGGATCCACTGCGGGAACGCGTTGTTGGCGCTCTCCCAGTAGGTCGACGCGTTGCCGTCGTTGGCGTTGCCCGCCACGTAGTTCTGGTTGTAGCTGCTGGCGGTCATGGTGGCGGAGAGCCCGGCGAGCATGGCCACGCGGGCGGCGGCTGCGGACGGGTCGGCCGCCGGTGCCGCGCTCGCCATGGGGGTGACGACCGGGGCGGTGGCGAGGAGCACGCCGGCGAGTACGCCGGCGAGCAGCCGTCGGTGGCCCGTGCGGGAGACGGGATTGTGCGCGCCGGTTGGCGGCGTGCCTCGTCTGGTGCCGTTACTGGACATGGGGTCGCTACACCTCTTTCGGGGGTGGGTGTGGGTGCGTTGCCCGGCGACGGGTGCAGGGGTACGCCCGTCGTTCCGCGACAGGTGGGGGACGGTGCTGGGTGGGACGGGTTGGACGGCCGGCGCGGCGTTGCGCCGGGACGCCCGGACCGGGTGCCCCCGCCCGGGGGGGGGGGGGGGGCGGGCGCCGTCCAGGTCATCGACCAGCTTGTGAATGATCTGCTTGGCCACGTCCCACAT
>NZ_JBEZEH010000299.1:0-5988 GCF_040648775.1 Micromonospora sp. NPDC049089 | reverse complement strand
CAACTGGTGCTGGGCGACGGCGGTGTCCAGGTTCAGCTCGCGACCCACGGCCGTCGCCGCGGCGGTCGGGTCGCTCGCGATGAGGTCGAGGGCCTTTGCCTCGGCCTTGCGCCACGCGTCGACAGCCTCCGGGTGCGCGTCGGCGAAAGCCGTGGAGACCACCCCGAGATCCAGTGTGGGCTTGCCGGCGGTGGCCAACTCGCGGCTGCTCACCAGCACCTTCCCGGTCTTCTTCAACTCGTCGAGGGACGGCAGCCAGGAGTACGCGGCGTCGAGGTCACCCCGGGTCCAGGCGGCGAGGATGTCCTGCGGCTCCAGGTCGACAAGCGTCACCTCGCTCTCCTTCACTCCGGCCCCTTCCAGGGCCGCGAGCAGACTGAAGTGCGCGGTCGACGCGAACGGGGTGCCGATCTTCTTGCCCCGCAGGTCGCTGACGCTGGCGACGCCGGTGCCGTTGCGTGCCACCAACGCCTCGTTGTCGCCGGCGACGTCGAGGACGAAGGCCACCTTGTAGGGCAGGTTCAGCGGCGCCGACAGGCCCCGCGCGACCGGGCTGGAGCCGATCGCGGCGATATCCACGCTGCCGGCCGCGAACGCGGTGTTGATGCTCGCGCCGGAGTCGAACTTGGTCCAGGTGATCTTGTAGTCGGGTAGCGCCTTCTCCAGCAGTTGCTGATTCTTCACGATCAGGTCGCCGCTCGGGAACGCCTGATAGGCGAGCCGGAGACTCTTGCGCTCTGGATCGCCACCGCCGCTGGCGGCACCGTCGCCACAGGCCGCGAGTGGCACGACGGCAGCGAGCAGAGCGGCCGCGATGAGGGTTGGGGTGATCGGTCTACGCACGGGACGCCCATTCTGAGAGGTTGTGGACAGCGCGGGTCAGCTTCGACCGCGCCAGGGAACGAGCCGGTCCTCCGCCGTGCGCAGCAGTGCGTCGATGAGGAGGCCGGACAGGCCGATGGCGAACAGCCCGAGCACCACCACATCGGTCTGCGAGTACCGTTGCGCGTCGCGGACCATGCCGCCGATGCCCGGCACGCCGTTGATGGTCTCGGCGGCGACCACCGACGAGTAGGCGATGCCCACAGCAAGACGGATGCCGGTGAAGATCTCCGGCAGCGCGTGCGGGAGCACCACGTCGCGGGTGACCGCCCAACGGCCGCCGCCCAGCGCCCTGGCGGCTTCGACGAGGGTGGCGGGCGCGGCCTTGACGGCGGAGGCGGTGGCGACCGCGACCGGTGGCAGCGCGGCGATGGACAGCAGCCACAGCTTCGGCGTCTCGTCGATGCCGAACCAGATGATGAACAGGCTGAAGTACGCCAGCGGTGGCAGCGCGCGGACGAAGGTGACGACCGGCTCGGTCGCGACCCGCACCCAGGCGACGGTGCCCATCACCAGGCCGAGCACCAGCCCGGCGGCCACGCCGACCACCGAGCCGATCAGGATGCGGCGCAGACTGACACCGAGGTGCTCGATAAGCAGGTGGCCGCTGTAGCCGCGAACGCCGTCGTGGGTGGTGGACGTCTGCACCAGGCGGTCCCACACCGCACCCGGTGACGGTATGAACGTGGGGTTGTCGGTCAGCACCGCGAGGATCTGCCACAGGGCCAGCAGCGCCAGCAGGGAGACGACGCGGAGCGTGGTGCGTCGCCTCCAGCCGGCCCTCCGCTGCGCGCGCGGTGGGTGTGCCGGCGGTGCCGCGCCGCTGTCGGTGGGCGTGGTCTGTACTGCGGAAACAACTGTCACGGCTTCTCCCGATCACGATGACCTACTATTCCTACAGCTTTGGTGGGGTATCCACAAGGCCTCACCCACTGCATGGAATTCGGGGCTGGACGCCGCCACCCCACGCGTCCAGGAGGTGTGCCGGCCCGGCCAAACATGAAGATCATGTTCAATCGGTGCTAACGTCATTGCTCGATGCTCCAGCGATCGTCAGTCTCGCCCGGCCGACACCGCAACCTGAGGTGAGGATGCCCCTCCACTTCGACCTGCTCGGGCCGCTGACAGCGTCGCGGGACGGCCGGCCGGTCCCCCTCGGGTCGACGAAACAGCAGCTGGTGCTGGCCGCTCTGCTGCTACGCCCGGGTGAGGCGATCTCCGCCAACGAACTGATGACGATGGTGTGGGGCGACCAGCCGCCCGCCTCGGCCGCCGCGAACCTGCGCACCTACCTGCGAGGGCTGCGCCAGGCACTCGACTGCGCAGCGGACGAGCGCCGCCGAATCCTCACCACACCGGGCGGCTACCTGCTTCGCGTCGAACCGGACGAGCGGGATGTGGACCGGTTCGACGCGGCGGCGGCGCGCGGACGGGCAGCGCTGGCCGCCGGCGACCCGGCGGCGGCGCAGCCGGAGCTGGCCCGCGCGCTGGGCATGTGGCGGGGGTCGGCCTTCGCCGGGCTGCCACTGCCCCGGCTCCTCGCCGGCCGGGTCGCGCGGATCACCGAGCGGCGTCTGCTGACCGAGGAGGACCACGCCGCAGCGCGGCTCGCGCTCGGCGAGGGCGCCCAGGCGATCCCCCGGTTGAGGGCACTGCTCGACCGTCACCCACTGCGGCAACGGGCCTGGTCCCAACTCATGACCGGCCTCTACCAGATCGGCGACATCGCCGGGGCGCTGGCAGCCTTCCAGCAGGCCAGGCGCGCGCTGGCCGAGGAGACCGGGATGGACCCCGGCCCCGAGCTGACCCGGTTGCACGACGACATCCTGCACCACCGCCTCGGCCAGCGGACCGCGACGACCGGGCCGGTCGACGACACGTCGACCCGCGCGGCACCGGGCCGCCCTCGGCAACTGCCACTTGCCCTGCCCGGCTTCGTCGGGCGCAGCGCCGAACTCGACCTCCTCGACGCGACCCTCGGCGCCCGACCCGCACAACAGACCACCGTGGACATCGTCACCATCAGCGGCATGGCCGGCGTGGGCAAGACGACGCTCGCGCTGCACTGGGCCCACCGGGCCGCCGACCGCTTTCCCGACGGCCAGTTGTACGTCAACCTCCGAGGCTACGACGACGCGGACGCGGTATCCCCCGCCGATGCCCTGGTCGACTTCCTGGAGGCGCTCGGCGTATCTGTCGGCCGTATCCCCAGCAGCGTCGACGCTCGGGCCGGGCTGTACCGCAGCCTGCTCGCCTCGCGTCGGATGCTCGTCGTCCTCGACAACTCGCGCGACGCCGACCAGGTGCGCCCGCTGCTGCCCGGCGTGGGTCGGTGTGCCGTCCTGGTGACCAGCCGCGACCAACTCAGCAGCCTCGCCGTGGCCGAGGGCGCCCGACCGTTGACGCTGGAGGTGCTGACCGCGGCCGAGTCGACGCGGCTGCTCCGCAGCCGACTCGGTGACGTCCGGGTGGCGGCGGAACCGGCGGCGACCAGCGAGGTGATCGAGTCGACGGGACGCCTCCCGCTCGCCCTGTCCATCGTGGCGGCCCGGCTGACCGCCCGGTCCACCTTCCCGATCGACGCCGTCGCGGCCCAACTCCGCCAGTCCGAGTCCCGCCTCGAGCAGCTGGCCGACGGGGACGTCCGCCGGATCTTCTCCTGGTCGTACCGGACGCTGAGCGCCGAGGCGGCCCGCCTGCTGCGCCTGCTGGGCCTGCACCCGGGCCCCGACCTGACCGGAGACGCCGCCGCCGCGCTGCTCGGCCGCCCCCGGGCGGCGGTCACCCCGCTGCTGAAGGAGCTGACCCGGCTGCACCTGCTGACCGAGCACCTACCCGAGCGATACGCCCTGCACGACCTGCTCCGGTCGTACGCCGCCGAACTGGCCCAGGCATCCGACCTGGCCGAGGAGCGACAGGTCGCCGCGCGCCGGATGCACGACCACTACCTGCACAGCGCGCACCCCGGCGCGGTGCTGCTCCAGCCGACCTGGACACCCATCGAGCTGGAACCACCGATGCCGGCGAACGTGCACGTGCCGATGCCCGATCGGGTCGTCGCGGCGGCCTGGTTCCACGCCGAGCACCCCGTCCTGCTGCGGGTACTACGTCAGGCCGCGGAGACCGGCTTCGAGCGGTACGCCTGCCAGCTCGCCTGGGCTCTGGCCGCGTACCTCGCGCCCAGAGGCATGTTCCAGGAGCAGCTCGCAGCCCAGCAGGCGGCGCTCGCGGCGGCGCAGCGGATCGGCGACGTCCGGGCGCAGGCGCAGGCCAGCCGGATGCTCGCCCGCGCGCTCATGCGGCTCGGCGATCAGCACGCGGCCGAGCACCACGTTCAGCGGGCGCTGGAACTGTACGAACAGCTTGAGGACCTGGACAGCTTGGCGCTGATCCTGCGCCAGTACACCGAGCACTGCACCCAGTACGGCCGGTTGGACGAGGCGCTCAAGCACAGCGCCGAGGCGCTGCGGGTCTCGCAGCTCATCGGCAACCGGTACGCCGAGGCGCGCGCGCTGAACGTCAAGGGTTACCTGCACGCCCTGACCGGTGACTACCAGCAGGCCGTCGTCGACTGCGCCGAGGCGCTGACCCAACAGGAGGCGATCGACGATCGCGTCGGGCAGGCCGCGACGTTGGACAGTCTGGGCTTCGCGTACCACCGGCTCGGTGACCCGGCCAGAGCTGCGGTCTGTTACGAGCAGTCCGTCCAACGCTTCCAGGAATCGGCCAACCGGTATCACGAAAGCCTGACCCTCGTCCGGCTCGGCGAGGCGCGCGAGGCGATGGCGGACCCTCCGGCCGCCGCCGAGGCATGGCAGCGGGCCATCCGGATCTACGACGACCTGGGCCACCCCGCCGCAGACGTGGTGCGGCAACTGCTGGTGCGCGTCGCGCCCGGCCACCGCGGCCCGGTGACCCCGCCTGAGTGAGACGCCCGGCTACAGCGGCCGGGCCGTCTGAGCTGGTCGCCGATCAGCGCCTCGGCCGACAGGTGCGGGTGACCGTGGACCCCGGGCGGGTCCTTCGGAAAAACCGCCCGGCCCCGACGGCCGGGCCCAGGTCGCCCCGCAACATCGAGGTGTACGCGGCGAACAACGTCGGGGTCGGCTCGACGCCCAACTCGGTCGCCAGGCGGGTACGGAAGGCCCCGAACACGTCCATCGCCTCGCCCTGCCTGCCGGTCTGGTACAGGGCGGTCATCAGCATGATCGCCAGCCGTTCCCGCAGCGGATACTCCGTCTGCAACGCGGTGAGCGCGGGGATCGCCCGGCGGCAATCGCCCAGCCGCAGGTGCAGTTCCAGCCGGTGTTCCAGGCAGACGATGCGGCGTTCGAGCAGGTGCTGTCGACGGCTCTCCGCGTACGGGCCGGTCAGGCCCGCCAATGGTTCGCCCGTCCAACTCTGCTCGGCCTCGGCCAGTAGCGCCGCCGCCCCGGCGAGGTCGCCGGCCGCCTCGGCCACGGCGGCCCGTTCCATCGCCTCGTCGAAGTCCGCGACGTCGGTGCGGGCCGAACCGAGACGCAGACGGTAGCCGATCCGGGAACTGTCGATCGCGGGGTCGTCGGGGTCTCCGCACGCCGCCTCAAGTGTGCGTCGCAGGCGATAGATGTACGGCGGGATCAGCTTGGCGCCGGTCGCCGGGATCTGGCAGCCCCAGACGCCCTGCAGGATCGACGCCGGTGTGACCACGCGGTCCGCGTTGAACAGCAGGATCGCGAAGACCGCCTGTTGCCGGACGGGCCCGAGGTCCAGCCACTCCCTGCCGACCTCGGCGTGCAGCGGGCCGAGGGCGTGAAACCGTACCCGCGTCACGGTACCGCACCGCCCGCACCAGGACTCGTCATCGAGGTCTCCTCCCTACCGGCGGCCGGGGAACCGCGCCCCGGCGACGAGGCACGGCACGCCCGATTCAGCTCTGAACCCGGCGGTGCCGCTTGGATCGAAGATCATCGCGTCCGGGGGAATGGTAGGGCGCTCGGCGTACAACTCGCGTACATCGCCCGTACGAACAGCGCGCAGCAGGTGGCGGCGCGCACTCCGAAGCGGAGACGGTGCTGCCCGTTTTTTAATCATGTGACTCACCCGCAGCACGTAGTTCATGAGGTC
>NZ_JBEZEH010000298.1:0-6070 GCF_040648775.1 Micromonospora sp. NPDC049089 | reverse complement strand
AGCGCGGCCGGGACGCCGGCCCGCAGCGCCGCGGCGAGGGCCAGCGCCGGCAGTGGGTCGACGGCCGCGCCGAGGCCGGACGGGGCCGACGAGTGAAGGCGACGCACCAGCCCCGGGCGGACGAAGGGGTGCGCCAGGACCGCGCGGACCTCCTCCGGCGCCGACTGGTCGAGGTGGACGAGCAGTTCCCAGGCGGGCGTGGTGCCGGATCCGTCCTGGAAGGCCGCAAGCAGCGCCCGGGTGATGGAGAGCTGGGTGGCGGCGAGCAGCGCGAGCGTCGACGCCGACCCGTGTCCGGTCGCCAGGTCGTCCAGCAACTCGTCGACGGGCGAGGTGGCCGACCCGTCGGCCGGGACCGGCGGGGTGGGCGGCGGGTAGGCGTCCACTGTGTCGATCAGGCGCAGCAGGTCGGCGCAGTACACCGAAGGGTTGTCGAAGCCGGAGCCGGTGCGCCAGCGGTGGGCGTACAGGCCGCCGCCGCACCTGTCGACCACCGGGCAGGCCCGGCAGGTCGCGCAGAGCCCGGCCACACCGTCCTGCCGAACCGCGACCCCGGGGTGCCGCGTGACCTCGTCCACCGAGTGGTCGAACACGTCGAAACCGGTGCCGGCCGCCCCGTGGTACGCGGTCTTCAGTGAGTCGACCTGCTCCCAGGTCCCGTCCGCCTCGACGACCAGCACGTCGGCCGGGGCCAGGCCGAACGCCTCGGTGCCGCCGCCACCCGGGCGCAGCGCCTCGAACATCCGGATCGACACCGGCCGACCGTCGTCCACCCACCGCCGGTGGATCCGCCCCAGCCAGTCCGCGTACGGGGTCGGCTCGGGGCCAGGGCGCTGCGGCGGATGGTCCCAGGTGGCGTGGGGCAGCAACAGGTCGACCCGGGGCGGGCTCTCGGCCAGCAGCGCCTCGTACACCCGGTCGGGATCGTTGCGGACGTCGATCGTGCAGAGGATGCCGGCGTAGCTGGCGCGGTGTTCCGGCCGACGGAGCAGGGCCAGCGCCCGGCGGACGTGCTCGTGGCTGCTGCCGCCGTGGGCGAAGAACCGGTGGCGGTCGTTGGCGGCCCGGTCGCCGTCGAAGGACACACCGACCCGCACGTCGTACTCGACGAACAGCCGGCACAGCTCCTCGTCGAGCAGCACGCCATTGGTCTGCATGCGCAGGTCGAGTCGCGTCCAAGGGGTGATCGCCGAGCGCAGTTCGGCCAGCACCTCCCGCAACCCCGCGGCCCCGAGCAGCAACGGCTCACCGCCGTGCAGCACCACGTGTACGACCGGCAGCTCGTGCTCGCGGGCGTGCTCGGCGATCCGCTGCGCGACGGCCCGAACCGTGGCCAGCGGCATCCGCACCGGTCGACCACGCCAGGTCTGGTCGGCGTGCTGGTAGACATAGCAGTGGTCGCAGCTGAGATCGCACCGACTGTGCACCTTCAGCACGAACTGGCTGATCCGTCGGCATGATCCATCCGCTCCGGAGGGACCACACCGACAGGCCACCATTCAGATGGCCGAGTTGAAGGCGGCGACGGGCACCGTGCCGGAGGGCACTGGCTCATCCGCGACGACATGCCGCCGGACCGCCTCGACCAGATCAGCGTGCCTGACGACGAGCAGGTCCAGCGGAGTGTCCAGGCTATGGGTGAAGTCGTCCAGGCCCGGACGGGATGGGCGGGTGGGTGCGTTGTCCACAAGGATTCTCCGGGTCCCGCGGACGCGCCACGGGAGGTGTGATGGACGGCCCGAGGGCCCTGACGCGCCACCAGAATAGGCAACAGCCCCAACGATGTCATCGTTGGTCAAGTAGCGCACCAACCGAGGAGGAACTCACATGTGCCGGAGCATCAAGACGCTGCGTGAGCCGTTCACCCCGCAGGTGACCGACGCCGACGTCGAGGCGGCAGCGTTGCAGTACGTCCGGAAGATCTCTGGCTTCCGGGCGCCCGCCGCGCACAACGCCGCCGCGTTCGACGCCGCAGTGGCCGCCGTGGCCGAAGCGACGCGCGTCCTGCTCGACCAACTGGTGGTGCGGGGCACCACCGACCGGTCGGCCACCGCCGCCAGCTGATCGCCGCTGACCGGCACGGCACCCGGCCGGGCCTGACCCTGGAGAGGGTCAGGCCGCGGCGAGCGCCGGTGCGACAGTGTCGGGTGCCCAGCGCGAGCGGTGACACTGCGACCAGCCCCGACAACCCGGGTCACCCAGCGAGCAGAGCCGCAGCCTGCTGAGCACCTCACCGTCCTCGGTGTCCCGCACGTCGAAGTGCACCGGACGGACCGTGCCGTCCGGAGCGACGAGCAGGTGCCGGCCCGCGTCGAGCGTGTCGTCGCGCAACAGGCAGTTGCGGCCCAGCAATCGGGCCAGTGCGGCGATGCTCGCGTGCTCGGAGAGCTGCTCGGGCACTCCGTAGCAGTCGACCACCGTCGCGAATTCGCCCGGCGCCTGCCAGACGTCACACACCACCGCGTACGCCGGCAGCCGCGCCGGGTCGGCCACCGCCAGCGGCATCACCACCCGACCAAGCGCCTCTGCCAGCGCCGGGTAGACCTCCACGGGTTGAGCCCCGTCGATTCTCCAGTTCCACAGCTCGGTCATTCCGCCTCCTCGCTGCGTTCGTCCCCACCGGCCTCCGGATCGGGCCTTACACACGATGGTGGGGGGCATTTGACCCCAGCCGGGGGCAAGTTACCGGTCTGTGACCATTCCGGGCAAAATTTCCCTGAGCGGCATTGCTCGGAGTAGCGGGAAGGTGACAGTTTATCGGGTATCGTGCGGCATCCGCACCACCGCCACCGCGTGTCCCGCAGCGGGTCGACCGCCCCCGGTCAGCGCAGGACGACCAGGTGTTCCCCGCGGGGCAGCAGCTCGCCCACCACCACAGCGCCGGGCACCTCGCCGGCGACCAGCAGGCCACCGGAGGTCTGCGCGTCGGCCAGCAGCAGCCGTTCCGCCTCGTCCGCCGCGCCGAAGTCGGTCCACTGGGTCACCCACTCCAGGTTGCGCCGGCTGCCGCCGCTGACGAACCCGTCGCGCAGCGCCTCCCGCGCGCCGGCCAGATAGGGCACCCGGGCGGTGTCGATGGCCACCGTGACCTGGCTGGCCCGGGCCAGCTTCGAGGCGTGCCCGAGCAGCCCGAACCCGGTCACGTCGGTGCCGCACCGGATGCCGGCGGCGACCGCCGCGCGGGCGGCCTCCCGATTGAGCGCGCTCATCGTGGCCACCGCCTCCGGGAAGCTCTCCCCCGTCGCCTTGTGCCGGGTGTTCAGCACACCCACCCCGAGCGGCTTGGTCAGCGACAACGGCACTCCGGCCCGACCGGCGTCGAGAGTGATCAGCTCCTCGGGGCGGACCGTGCCGGTGACCGCGAGACCGTACTTCGGGCCGTCGTCGTCCACGCTGTGCCCGCCGGCCAGGTGACAGCCGGCCTCCCGCGCCACGTCCTGGCCGCCGCGCAGCACCTCACGGGCCAACTCCAGCGGCAGCACGTCGCGCGGCCAGCAGAGCAGGTTGAGCGCCACCAGCGGGGTGCCGCCCATCGCGTAGACGTCGGAGAGCGCGTTGGCCGCGGCGATCCGGCCCCAGTCGTACGCGTCGTCGACCACCGGGGTGAAGAAGTCGGCGGTGCTGACGAGGCCGGTCCGCTCATCCAGGCGCACCACCGCCGCGTCGTCGCCGTGGTCCAACCCGACCAGCAACTCGGCGGTGCCGGTCGCCGGGCCCAGACCGGCCACCATGATCTCCAGCTCGCCCGGCGGGATCTTGCAGGCGCAGCCACCGCCGCGGGCGTACTTGGTCAACCGTACCGGTTCCATCACGCTCCTCAGGAAACATCAGGTGGTCCGTCGGATGGGAGCAGCCGAACGGCGCCACCTGACGTCACCAACGGTGATCAATCTACGTGCCGCTGATCCAACCCGGGTGCCCTGGGCGGCGAGGCGGCCGTTGTCGTGTCGCCATCAGGCGGGCCACCCGGAACGCGAGCCGAAGCGCCGGGAACCACCGTGCGGGATGGACCAGCCGGGCAGCGTGCCACCAGAGGAGAAGGCCGGCAACCTCGACGAGGTCACCGTCCTCCATCTCCAGCACGAGCAGTGGACGGCGGCAGTTGGGCCTGTCGGCGGCCACCGGCTGCGTCCGCCAGTCGGGGTTCGGATCATGGCACGACCGCAACGCAACCGGCCGTGCCATGACGTGCTCCGCCTGGGCCGCGACGCCGCGGCAGTCCCCGCACCGGCTGTCGTACACGAGGTAGATGCGCCGTGGATCCATGCGTCGCCACCCAGCTGGGAACGCTGCCAATCTCACATCAATCCAATCACGCCCATGATCACGACAACGACGGCCATCGCGGCAACCAGCAGACGTGCGTACCGAGCCCACAGCAGGCTCCACGTACCGTCTTCGTCGTATCCGACGCTGCCCGCCGCCATGATCCAGCGTCCGACAGCAAATCCGAACGCCAGGCACAGCGCACCAATGAACGGAACCACGAGCAAGATCGCGATGAGCAAGAGGTGCGGCAGTGCGGACGGTGAGTAGGTCCGCATTCCCGTGCCCATCTCGAACCCAAACTGGAATCCACCCACCTCGGGCCCCCGACTGGTCACCGACTCGGGCACCAGGCGTCGATTCTCCGGGATCCGGAAGGACACCAGTCCGAACTCACGGGCAAGTATCACCGCTGCGATCGCCCCCAGCAGAATCCATCGAAGGATCCCCGGCATGACAGACTGCGCAATACCACCGACGACTGCGGCGATTACCGCTACAACAACAGCTCCGGTGAACAGGCCGATTCCGAAATACAACAACGGACTCTTTCCGCGCCAGACCGACGCGGTCAGCAAGAATGCTGAATTGTGGCTTCAAGTGGAGCCGGAGTTGGCGTAGCCGGCCGCCGCGCCGGCGACAGCCAGCGCGGCCAGCGCGGGGAGGCGGGAAGGGTCGGGCAGCATCTGACTCAATGCCAGCGGCGCGGCCGCCGCCAGCAGGATCAAGGCTGCCAAGGTCCGAGGGTCCAGAAGGTGTCGGCGGAGCGCTGGACGCTCCGCCGAATCCCCGTACTTGTTACGTGTCACGTTGTTACACCGCGCACTGCGCAATGGTCAGGTCGTAGTGACGCTCTCCGCTGTTCCACACGGTGGTGGTCATCGCGTCCGAGCACCGGTAACCGTTCCACCGCCACGCGTTCTTGCTGCTGCAGTAGGTGGTGACGCGGTTGGAGGTGTAGCCCTCGTCGCTGTACGAACGGAAGCCTTCGAAGTGGTACTTACTGGCGCAAGGCCACGAACCCCGACGCCAGCCACCCGTGCACTGCCCCGTACCGCTCCACCAGTTCGCCGACGAGGGCGTGTAGTCCCAGGGACAGGACGTGTGCTCGCTCGTCGGGCCGGCGAAGGCGGCTCGTTTGTTGATGGCCCAGTCCAACGGCACGAGGGTGCTTGCCATCGCGGAGACCATGAGGCCCTTGAACACCGTCCGTCGCGACGGCTTGATCTGTCGAAGACGCGCGACCAGGACGCTCGAGACGGCGTCGGCAGGCATGTCATCGGCGGACGGAATGACGCTGAGATTCATACTGCCTCCCGGGAGGGTGCACCCTTGCCCTGCGTGAGGCTCACGGCGCTCGCCTCGGCAAGAAGTTCGGTCAGGTTCGTGTCGGCGTAGACAAAACGCCGGAAGATCACTTCGCCAGCGGCGTTGACGACGGAGAGCGTGGGGTTGTATCCCTCGTAGACCGCCGCCCAGACGTCCGGATCCGCCACGGTCTCCATGGCGACCACGTCCGGATGCCGGTCCCTGGCGTCGATGCTGCTGAAGACCCGCACCACACGCAGCCCGGCCCAAGCGGCAGTCGCCATCTCCTCCTCCACCGCCTTGGCGAGTCGGTGACAGATGGGGCACTCCCCGTCGAGGGTCAACAGGACCGTGGCGGACTCCCCGGGCCGCGGCCGCAGCGATGCGGGCAGGGTGTCCCGCCGGCCTCCGCCGACCGTCAGGTCGGCCGACCCGGTGGTCGCCACCCGACTGGACGGGCTGGCCGGCCTCGTCGCCGGCGGCACGAAGGTCTCCC
>NZ_JBEZEH010000297.1:0-6165 GCF_040648775.1 Micromonospora sp. NPDC049089 | reverse complement strand
GCCCGCTCCCCACCGGGAGCGGGCCGACGACGCGTCCACCGTGGATGGTCGGTCGACAATCCCCAGCTCGCGCATGGCCTCGTCCTCCCGCTCGTGGGACAGGTAGAGCAGGTGGCCGGGGTCGCCGAGGCGTACGACGTAGGTCGGTGCCTCAAGGGCGGGGCAGCCCGGCCAGCCAGACCTCCAGCTCCGCCGGGGAGCGCAGTAACACCACGGGCGGCGCTGACGGGTCGGCCTGCCAGGCCCGCATCCGCCGTCGGGCCCGGCCGAACGCGGTGACGTGCCACACCAGGATCGAGTCCGAGGACAGCACACTGCTCAGCGACTCGCGGTTGCCGTTGCAGATCACCTCGCCGGTGACCACCCGGCGGGCGGTGCGGCGGAGCAACCGCCCGAACGACAGCCACCGTGGATAGTCAAGGCCGACGACCAGATCGGCGCGGGCCATCGGGACGTCCCGCCAACCGTGGTACGCGCCGTCGATGATCCAGCGGTCCCGTCGGCAGATCTCCTCGATCCGGCTGCGTTGCTGGGCGACCGGCACCTCGACCCAGCCCGGTTGCCAGAGCAGGTCGTCGACCGGATACCAGTGCAGTCCGAGGTGTTCGGCCAGTCGCGCCGCGAGGGTGGACTTGCCGGAGCCGTACACCCCGTAGACCAGGATGCGACGCGGTGCGCTCATCGCGGCAGCGTACGTCGTGAAGAAAAATCAGTTGTCGTGCCTGGCGCGCCTCGACCAGAGTGACGTCCATGACGTACTGACGGACTCCACCCCTGCTCCGCGCCACCGGTGATGCGTCCCGGGGGCCGTGACGCCGTCCGCTTTTCACGTTGGCAGCCAGAGATGAGCCTCCTTGTCCCAGCACCACCTCCCTCGGGAGCCCCTGCCCCCGTCCGCCCCGGCCACCGTCACGGTGTTCGCCTCTCCCGCGAGTTGGATCGAGTCCGATGCGCTCGCACAGTGCCAGCAGGTCGCCGCCCTGGACGGCATGCGGCACGTCGCCGCGATGCCGGACCTGCACCCCGGCAAGGGTGCGCCCATCGGCGCGGCCATGGCGTCGACAGTGCTGTACCCGTTCCTGGTGGGCTCCGACATCGGCTGCGGCATCGCCGTGTTTCCGATCAAGCTCAAGCGGGCCGTACCGGAACGGCTCGCCGTCCGGTTCCCCGATCTCGACCAGGCGCTCGACCCGGTACGCGACGCCGACGACCCCGCCTGGGCCGCCGTCGACTGTGACGTTCCAGCCGGCCATTTCGACGGCCTCGGGACGGTGGGTCGGGGCAACCACTTCGTGGAGTTGGCCCGCGTCGACACCGTCCTCGACGTGCGGCACGCGGGCCGGCTCGGGCTCGACGCGGGCGATCTCGTGCTGATCGTGCACAGCGGTTCCCGTGGTCTGGGCGAGCGGATCCTGCGGGCGCACACCGAGGTCCACGGCGCCGGGGCGGCACCCGACCCCGCCGCCTACCTGGGCAGGCACGACGACGCCGTGCGCTGGGGTTCGCTCAACCGCCGGGTGCTGGCCGCCCGGGTGGCGCACGCGTTGGGGGCCGAGCCCACCGCGCCGATCGTCGATGAGTGCCACAACCTGGTCGAGGTCCGGGACGGGGTCTACCTGCACCGCAAGGGCGCGGCGCCGGGTGACGGTCGCGACGTCCTCATCGCCGGTACCCGGGGAACGGCGTCCTACCTGGTGGCCGCGCACGCCGGGCCGGAGGCCAACCATTCGGTGGCCCACGGCGCCGGCCGCAAGATGTCGCGCGCCGACGCCCTGCGGCGGGGCCGGGCCAAGCACACGGTCGAGGAGCTACGCCGTACCCCGGTGGGTTCGCTGGTGGTGTGCGGTGACCGGCAACTGCTCTTCGAGGAGGCACCCACGGCGTACAAGCGCATCGAGCAGGTGATCGCCGACCTGGTCGAACACCGGCTGGCCACCCCGGTGGTCAGCACGACGCCAGTGGTCACCTACAAGACGCCCGACCTTGGGTCCGCCGCACGCCCGCAGCGGCGGGGCCACCGCGGCCGGCGAGGCCGCTCATGACCGCGTTCCTGCTGTTGTCGGCCGGACGTGGGCCGCAGGAGTGCGCCTGGGCATTGAGTCAACTGCTGCACCGGCTGCGCGACGAGGGCGTCCGCCGAGGTCTGACGATCCAGCAGGTCGAGGCGGTGCCCGGTGACCGCGCCGGCACCCACCGGGCGGTGCTGATCCGGATCTCCGGCGTGGACGCTGAGGCGTTCGCGGCCTCGTGGACCGGGACACTGTGTTGGCAGGCCCCCAGCCCGTACCGCTCGGGCGTCGGCCGGAAGAACTGGTACGTCACCGCCCAGCCGCCCGAACGCGACGCTCGGCCCACGACGTTTCGCGAGGCGGACGTCGACATCGTCGCCTGCCGCACCGGCGGGCCCGGGGGTCAGCACCGGAACAAGGCCAGCACGGCGGTACGCGCGACGCACCGCCCGTCGGGCCTGGTGGTCGTCGTGGACGAGGAGCGGCAGTTCAGCCTCAACCGTCGGATCGCCCTGGACCTGCTGCGCCACCGCATCGAGCAGGGCGACGAGGCGGCGCGGCGTGCCGTCACCACCGCCCGGTGGCGCGTCCACGACAGGCTGGTTCGCGGCGACCCGGTCCGGGTGGAACGTCCGACGCGCTAGCGGCTCAGACCTCCAGCACGGCGTCAGCGAATGCCTGCGGCGCCTCCTGCGGCAGGTTGTGCCCGACACCGCCGCCGACGGTCCGGTGCTCGTACTGGCCGGTGAACTGCTTGGCGTAGACGGTGGGCTCGACGTGGGGCGCGCCGTTGGCGTCGCCCTCCATGGAAATACTGGGCACGGCGATCTTCGGTTGCGTGGCCAGGCGCTTCTCGATGTCGTCGTACTGTGCCTCGCCGTCGGCGAGGGCCATCCGCCACCGATAGTTGTGGATCACGATGTCGACGTGGTCGGGGTTGTCGAACGACGCCGCGCTGCGGTCGTACGTCGCGTCGTCGAACGTCCACTGGGGGGACGCGGTGTGCCAGATCAGCTTGTTGAAGGCGCGCCGGTTCTTGTCGTAACCCTCCCGCCCTCGCTCGGTGGCGAAGTAGTACTGGTACCACCACGCCAACTCCGCCTTCGGCGGCAGCGGCGCCTTACCGGACTCCTGGCTGGCGATCAGGTAGCCGCTGACCGAGACCAGCCCCCGGCAGCGTTCGGGCCACAGCGCGGCGACGACGTCGGCGGTCCGCGCGCCCCAGTCGAACCCGGCGAGCTTCGCGGTGTCGATGTTCAGGGCGTCCATCAGGGCGATGAGGTCGAGCCCCATGGCCGCCGGTTCGCCGTTTCGCATCGTGTCGTCGGAGAGGAACCGGGTCGTGCCGTAGCCCCGCAGGTAGGGGATGACGACCCGCTTGCCGGCCGCGGTGAGCAGCGGTACGACGTCGGCGAAGCTGTGGATGTCGTAGGGCCAGCCGTGCAGGAGGATCACCGCGTCCCCGTCGGGCGGACCGGCGTCCACGTATCCGACGTTCAGGACTCCCGCGTCGATCTGTCGCAGGTCAGTGAACCCGCCAGCGGCCTTTGCCATTGACTTCTCCCCGCTTCCTGACCTGCTCGGATGTGCCGATCACGCCCGAATCTAGCGACCTGCCCGGAGCCTGAGCGCCGTTCACACAAGGACCGCTCGACGGATGCCGGACTGGGTACGATGCCCCCGCTCCCGCGGATGTTCGCGGTGGAGGTCGTGGGCCCGTAGCCGGATGACCGTAGGGTGATGGCATGGCTGAGCGACCTCTGACCCTGATGGCGGTGCACGCCCACCCCGACGACGAGGCGACGAGCACTGGCGGCGTCCTTGCCCGCTATGCCGCCGAAGGGGTCACGACGGTGCTCGTGACCTGCACCGACGGGCGATGTGGAGACGGCCCGGGCGGGGTCAAGCCGGGCGAGGAGGGGCACGACCCGGCCGCCGTGGTGGCGATGCGCCAGGCCGAGCTGGAGGCCAGCTGCGCGACGTTGAACGTCACCCATCTGGAAACCCTCGGCTACGCCGACTCGGGGATGATGGGCTGGGCGACGAACGACCAGCCCGGCGCGTTCTGGATCACGCCGGTGGCGGAGGCGGCGGCCCGGCTCGCGGAGCTGATTCGGCAGTATCGGCCGGACGTGATCGTCACGTACGACGAGAACGGTTTCTACGGCCACCCGGACCACATCCAGGCGCATCGAATCACCATGGCCGCTGTCGAGCAGACGGACGTCCCGGCGAAGGTCTACTGGACCACTGTGCCGCGTACGGCGTTCGCGGAGTTCGGTCGGATCATGAAGGAGCTCGGCGTCGAGTGGGCCGAGCCGGACGCGGAGTCGGAGCCGGGGCCGCAGCTCGGTCTGCCCGACGACGAGATCACCACCTGGGTCGACACCAGCAAGTACGGCGCGCAGAAGTTCGCCGCGCTGGCCACGCACGCCAGTCAGACCGAGAACATCTTCTTCCTGCAACTGGGCCAGGAGCGGTTCACCGAGCTGATGGGCGTGGAGACCTTCCTGCGGGTGCGGGACCGGACGGGCGCGCCGACCCCCGAGGACGACCTCTTCGCCGGTCTGCGCTGATCACTCTTCGGTAGCGCCACCTGACATCGTCGGCCACCGGTTCGACGGTGTCTGGTGGCGTGCGCCGCAAACGACCTCGCCACCCGAACCGGTCGCCGACCTCCGGCCTCCGGTCGCCGAAAGTTTCGCCGGCCGGCCACTCACCGCTGGGCAGGTCATGTGATGAATTTCCGGAAGTTTTCAGCGTTGACGGCCAGACATAGATCGGCTTAACGTTTCGAGCAAGTTTCCGGTTTCCGGCCGGAACTACCGGCGTCACCCAGCCATCTCGCGTCCCACCCGAGCAGGACCGGACCCTCACCTCCTAGATCGACATCTATCTATTGATCGTCTGGAAGGGCAGGCACATGAAGTTGAGACAGTGGTCGAGCGTCGGCCTGGTCGCCGTCGCGACCATCGCCACGCTGAACACGGTGCCGGCGACCGCGAGTCGACCGTACGACCCCACGACGCAGAGCCTCGGCACCCTCGGCCTGCGCCACGGTCTGCACGTCGGCACCGCGGTGAGCATGGATGCACTCAACGACGCCAGCGACCCGCAGTACCGCAGACTGGCCTCCTCCGAGTTCGCCTCGGTCACCGCCGAGAACGTGATGAAGTGGGAGAGCCTGGAGCCGACCCGCGGCACCTACAACTGGGGGCCGGCCGACCAGTTCGTCGACTTCGCCAAGCGCAACCGGCAGAGCGTGCGCGGTCACGTGCTGGTCTGGCACAACCAGCTGCCCGCCTGGTTGACCAGCGGCGTCGCCGACGGCTCCATCAGCAAGCAGGAGTTGCGCGAGCTGCTGCGCAAGCACATCACCACAGTCGTGAACCGCTACAAGGGCAAGATCTGGCAGTGGGACGTGGTCAACGAGGCGGTCAGCGACCCGTGGGACACCCCGTCGACCCTGCACTACAAGGGCTTCTGGGCGCAGAACCTCGGGCCCGGCTACATCGCCGACGCGTTCCGCTGGGCGCGGGCCGCCGACCCCAAGGCCCTGCTGTTCTACAACGACTACAACATCGAGGCGTTCGGCTCGGGCAACCCGGCGGACGACAAGACCCAGTTCGTCTACGACATGACCAAGAGCCTGCGCGCTCAGGGCGTCCCGATCGACGGCGTCGGCGCCCAGGGCCACCTGGGCACCCAGTACGGCAACTTCGACACCCTCCAGGTGACCGCCGCGCTGAAGAAGTTCAGCGGGCTCGGCGTCGCGACCGCGTTCACCGAGGTCGACGTGCGCAGCCAGCTGACGGAGGGCGTCCAGGCGGGCAACTCCGAGGAGATCAACCCCCGGCTCCAGGCGTCGGCCGCCAACTTCAGCGTGCTGATGAAGGCGTGCCTCGCCGTCCGGAGCTGCCTGTCGTACACGGTCTGGGGTTTCAGTGACAACCATTCGTGGGTGCCCGGCTGGTTCGACGACCCGCCGGAGGGCCTGGCCACCATCTACGACGAGAACTACCAGCCCAAGCGGGCGTACCAGGAGTTGAAGTCCGACCTGATCTTCGCAGGGCCGCCGTACGTCCTGCCCCGCATCGCACCCAAACCCCGCCGCTGACGCCCAGGGCCGTGTGGAGCTTCGGGAAGCTCCACACGG
>NZ_JBEZEH010000296.1:0-6173 GCF_040648775.1 Micromonospora sp. NPDC049089 | reverse complement strand
CGCCGACGCCGCCGGGGACGGCACCACCGGGTCGTCCCAGCAGCCGACGAGCATCCGGTAGGTGGCCGAGCGGGTCATCAACTGTTCGTGCGTCCCCACCAGCGGCTCGTCGCCGTCGAGGACCAACACCCGTCCGGCCCGCAACGCGGAGCTGATCCGGTGCGCGATCACGACGAGGGTGCCGGGCCGCCGGGCGAAGGCAGCCTCGACCGTCGCTTCCAGCGCCGGGTCCAGGTGGCAGGTCGCCTCGTCGAGGACCACCAGCGGGGCGGGTGCCAGCCAGGCCCGGACCGCCGCGATGAGCTGCCGCTCGCCGGCGGAGAGCAGGGCCGGCGCGACCGGCGCGTCCAGGCCGCCCAGGCGGGTCGCCAGAGGACGCGCGCCGAGCGTGTCGAGGGCGACCTCCAGCGCGTCGTCGTCGGCGTCCGGCCGGAGGTAGCGGATGTTGTCGGCGAGACTGCCGGTGAAGACGTACGCCTCCTGGGGCACCAGCACTCGCATCCGGGCGAGGACGGCCGGCTCGATGTCGGCGACCCTCGTGCCGGCCAGGTGGACCGTTCCTGCCTGCGGCGGCACCAGTCCGGCCATCAGGGAGGCCAGTGTGGACTTGCCCGCACCGCTCGGGCCGATCACGGCGAGATGGTCCCGGTCGGCCAGTGTCAGCGAGAAGTTCCGCAGGACGGGCCGGGCGCGCGGGCCGTAGCCGAAGGTCAGTCCCCGGACCTCGACGGCTGCCGGACGATCGGCAGAGGCTGCGGGTGGTCGGCAGCGAGGCATCCGGGCGGTGAGGGCTGGCGGGCGCGGGTCGTCGGAGACCGGACAGGTGCGAAGGATGTTCTCCAGGGTGACCGCGTAGCGCAGCCCGCCTCCGCCGAGGCCCTGCACCAGGGTGTGCAGGGCGGGTTGCAGTCCGGTGGAGACGTAGATCAGCGCGCCCAGCACCGCGCCGGCGGTGAGACCACGCTCGACCAGCCACGGGGCGGTCACCATCAGCACCAGCAGTGGCAGCCAGCCGCCGATGCCGAGGCTGAGGCTGCGGATCGCCGCCATCCGGGCGAGCATGCGTTCGGCGGCGGCCTGCGCCGACACCCAACGTTCCACCTCCGCCGACACGCGTGTCTGGGCGCCGCAGGCCAGCACGTCACGGTGAGCGGCCAGGGCGGTCGCCGCGGACTGGCCGAGCTGTTCACCGGCCCGGACGTAGGCGCGCTGGTGCGTGACCATCGACGGCAGCGCGGCGAGGAACACGACCAGACCGGCGACCAGCGGGGCGAACGCCAGCGCCGCCACCACCGGCGCCAGCGCGAGCAGGCCGAGCAGGGCCGCGCCAGCGGAGAAGAGGAAGCCGCGGGTCACCATCAGCAGACCGGCGAAGGTATCGCGGACGATCTCCATCTGGTGGGTCAGCCGGGTCACGGCGGCGCTGTCCGGGCGGCCACCCGCTCTGGTGGCGTCGCGGAGCGCACCCCGGATCACCTGGGCGGCCACCTCGTCGCGGAACGGCTCGACCACGGCGCCGAGGCTCCGGTACGTCCGGCCGGTGGCCGCCGCGCCGACCAGCACGGCCACGGCGAGGACCCCCAACCAGGCCAGGCCGGTGAGGAGACGTCCGGCCAGAAAACCCTCGTCGACGGCGCGGGCGACCAGATAGCCGGCGAGCAGCGCGGGCAGCGACTCGACAAGCGACCAGCCGCCGAGCCCGGCGAGTTCCCACCGACGGGCCCGCAGCGCCCGCCAGGTCACCCGGCGTACGCCGGGACGGCTCACGACCCACCGCCGGCCGGCTGGAAGACGGCACGGTAGTCCGGGTCGGCCCACAGTTGCCGGTGCGGTGCCAGGCCGCGCAGCCGACCGCCGTCCAGCCAGGCGACGAGGTCGGCCGCCGCGGCCGCCGCGGTCCGGTAGGTGACCACCAGTCGGGTACGCCCCCCGGCGTGCCCGAGAACCGCCTCGGTGATCCGGTGTTCGGTCGCGGTGTCGAGATTGGACATCGCGTCGTCCAGGATGAGCAGCCGCTCGGCGGCGAACGCGCGGGCCAGGCCGATGCGTTGGGTCTCGCCCCCGGAGAGCGGTGTGTCCACCAGCGGAGTGCGGTAACCGCCGGGCAGACGCTCGATCACGTCGGCGACCGCCGCCATCCGGGCCGCCCGCAGAACCGCCGGTGTGGCCGGGCTCCGATCGGCCGGCGGCACCGCCGAATCGACCGGCAGCGCCAAGCCGATCGCGTCGTGGACGGTCACGCCGATCAGCACCGGCCGGTCGAAGGCGTAGCCGACGGCCCGGCGCAGCGCCACCGCGTCGAGGTCCCGCAGCGGCACCCCGTCGAGGAGCACCTCACCGCGGTCGGGGTCGTACAGGCGTCCCGCCACGGCAGCCAGGGTCGACTTGCCGGCACCGGACGCTCCGACGACGGCCACTGTCGCGCCGGCCGGCACGTCCAGGTCGACGCCGTCCAGGACGGGTCGCCCGTCGTCGGCGTGCACGCATACCCCACGCAGTCGCAGGGCGCCGCCGCCGGGTGGCAGGGGCCGATCGCCCACCGACGTGGTGGGCTGTGTCAGCAGCTCGGCGACCCGGTGTGCTCCCGCGCGGCTGCGGACCAGGTGGTTCAGGGTGGCGAGCACCGCACCGAGCCCGGCGCCCATGGCCGCGTACCGGACCGCGGCGACCAGTTCACCCGGTGTGAGCCAGCCTGCGGTCAGGGCGTACCCGCCGACCGCGATGACGCTCAGGTTCAGCAGCGGCGCCACGGCCGAGGTGCGCGCACTCGCCCGGGCCAGCAGTCCCCAGGTACGCCGGCCGTGCCGGTCCAGCTCCGGTAGGGCCGCCAGCACCCGGTCCTCCTCGCGGCGGGTGGTGCCGGCGGCGGCGATGGTCCGGGCACCGGTCAGCGACTCCAACAGCCGGCCGGCGATGCTGCCGAGGACCCGTTGGTACCCGGCGGTCGCGGTCGAGGCGTCGGCCACGAAGGCGCGCATGAGGACGGCGAGCAGGCCGAGACCGGCGAGCAGGGTGACTCCGAGGACCGGTTCCATGATGGCGAGCGCGACGACGCTGCCGAGCGGCGGAAGCACCGCCACGATGGCCAGCACCACCGCGTTGCCGGCTTGTCCCGTGTCGGCGGCCTGGCCGACCAGTCGGCCGACGAGGTCACCCACCGGGTACCGGCGGGTGGCGCGGACGTCCACGGCGAACAGGTGACGCAGGAGACGCCGGCGCAGCCCGGCGGTGGCGCGCGCCGCACCGAACCCGCTGGCCAGGTCCGTCAGGGTGTCGACGCAGATGAGGACGACGACAAGGGCGCCGGCGGACACCGCCCACCAGGCGGAGCCGGCGTCGAGGGCGGCGTCGACGGCGCGGCCGAGGACCGCGGGGAGCAACAGTTCGGCGGCCGCGCCGAGCAGCGCGACCGCCGCGAGCGCGGCCGTCCAGCCGCCGCCCGCCAGGACCGTCTGCCGCAGCAGCCTGTCCCCCGCGGCGAACGTCGGCATCGGTCCTCCCGTTGGTACACGGATGCCCTGGGTGGGCACGTCTACCCACCCAGGGCCCACGTGTGCGTGGATCAGTTGCAGGTCGTGACGGAGAGCGAGCTGTCGCCGCAGAGCAGCAGGCTCGCCCGGCTACCGCCACCGGTACGGTCGGCCGGAGCCATCTCCAGGCCCTGGAGGTCCAGAAGTGCCATGTCGTTCACCTCCCTTCCATCCGTTCGCCGATCGGGTCGCCCCCGCTGTCGCGAGGGAGTCTGTCCGCGCCCGGCAGGGGCGCGAGAAAGGGCAGCGCCGGCGGCTGGTCGTGCCGCGCGCGGGCCAGCGCGTACAGCACGCCGGCGGTGCCGGTGCCGAAGTCCATGG
Source organism: Micromonospora sp. NPDC049089 (assembly GCF_040648775.1). Classification (NCBI taxonomy): domain Bacteria; kingdom Bacillati; phylum Actinomycetota; class Actinomycetes; order Micromonosporales; family Micromonosporaceae; genus Micromonospora; species Micromonospora sp. NPDC049089. The sequence continues at coordinate 2,322 of NZ_JBEZEH010000296.1, read as the reverse complement.
AGAGGCGCAGCAACTGCTCACCGGGGAAGGCGGTCCCTTCCCGGTACGGCAGCGCGTGCCAGGCCAGCCGGTCCACCTGTGCGCGAAGTTCGAGGCGGTCGGCGGCGTCGGTCGAGGCGGCGAGGTAGGCGATGATGCCGGCCCGGCCGGCGAAGAGCCCGGACTGCGCGTAGAACGGTGAGCGCGCCGCGAGGCGGACTCCCGCGCTCGCCTCGACGAACTGCTCGTCGGCCCGGTGACGCAGGTACTGGTCGAGGACCAGCCCGATCCCGACACTGCCGTGCGCCAGGTAGGGCATGGTGCGCCAGCCCTCATTGACCTCCAGCGCACCGTCGGGGCGCAGCACACACCGGCGCAGATCCTGACGCAGAGCCGTGGCGGCGTGCGCTAGCAACTCGTCGTCGCCGCTGAGCTCGTAGAGCCGCACCAGCATCAGCGCCGGTCCGGTCCGGCCCCGCAGCAGCCCGGCGTACGGGTTTCGTCCGCCGCTGACGTCCGGGCCCGGGTCGTCGGCGAGCTGCCGAATCACACGCTCGGCGGCCCGCCACGCGGCGTCGTACAGCGACAGCTCCCCGGTACGCGTGGCCATCTCGGCCAGGTTGAGCGCGATCCCGGACAGTCCGCTGGCCAGGCTGTGGTCGAGCCCGTCGAGGGGTTCCCGCAGGCAGATGTCGACAACGTCCAGCGCGTCCTGCCGGCGTCCGAGGTGAGCGAGGGCGTAGGCGACGCCATGCAGCCCGTCGTAGAAGCCGCAGCGGGTGCCGGACGGGGGCGATGTCGCCCGCCGCACCAGCCACTCTTCGTGCTCGGGCCACCGTCCGGCGCCGCTCTTGTCGAGCGCGTGCAGCACTCCTGCCGCCCCGTGGGCGAGGTTGAGGCCGCCGCTGCGGAACTGCTCGATGTCACCGGGGAAGAGCCGGTCGTCGCGTTCGGGGGTGGCGCTGGCCAGGATCGCCGTCGTCAACCGGTCCCGCGAGGTGGGCCAATCGGCGGCGCGGAGATTCCCTCGCGGGTTTGCGGTGACACGCGGCTCACCGGTGATCTCCTCGACCGCCGGATCGAGGAAGGACCTCGGCACCGGGAAGTTCGCGGCGATGATGTCGGCCAGGTGAGTCACCTTCGCCGGGGCGAGCCGGACGAGCTGGGTCAGTGGCAGGAACAGCGCCAGCCGCAGGCACGCCAGGGCGTACCGGTCGACAGCGGGTCCGCTGCGGTCTCTCGGGGCCGCGAAGCCCTGGTTGCGCAGCCCGGGTCGGCGGTGCCCGGCGATCGGGGCGGCCACCTCGAAGTCGACCAGGGCGACCCGGTCGTCCGGCCGGATCATGATGTTGAACAGGTGCAGGTCCCCGTAGACCAGGCCGCGTTCGTGGATCGCCGCCACGACGGATTCGACCTGCTCGTAGGTCTGGCGGGCCCACCGGGCGTACTCCGCCCGGTCGCCGTCGGTCGCGTCGGCGTCGATCAGCGGGTACCGGTCGACCAGCACCTTGTTCAGCGGTCGGCCCTCGATGAACTCGAGCGCGAGGAACCGGTGCTCGCCGAGGACGAACTCGTCGTGCACCCGAGGCACCTGCGGCAGGTCGGCGAGTTTCCGCAGGGCCTGCGCCTCACGGGCCAGCCGGGCGACGGCGTCGGTGCCGTCGGCGTCCAGGCCGGCATGCGGCCGGGCCTCCTTGAGCACCACCTCGGTGTCGGTACGCAGGTCCCTGCCCACGTACAGCCCGCCGCCGTTCGAGAAGTGGATCACCCGTTCGATCCGGTACGGCACCTCGTTGGTGCTGGTGTCGTTGCGGGCGGCCAGGTGCGGGCCGAGGAAGTCGGGCAGCGTGACCCAGGCGGGTACGTGGAAGACGGGCTCGCGGCGGTCGGGCACCAGCGTGCCGGAGTCGTCCTCGATCGCCGGCACCACCTGACCGTCGGGTGAGTGGCAGTAGCGGGCGGCGAAGCCGCCGTAGCGCACGTGGACCGGGCCGGCGCCGTAGCGGAGGTCACTGAGGATGTACGGCCCGGTCTCGCCGGTCAGCAGCTCGTCGAGTTCCTTGCAGGCCAGCTCCAGCTCCGCGTCGTCGCGCGGATAGACGGTGACGAACTTGCCGCTGGCGGCCCGGGCGGCGTACTTGGAGTTGCGCAGCAGCAGCGTGCGCGGCCCGCGCAGGAACTTGAAGGACAGGCCGCGGGGGACGCAGTAGTTCCAGACCGCGTCCAGCACCCGCTCGGCGTTCGCCAGACCGGCCGAGACATGAATCTTCCAGCCCTGCTGCGGCAGCGAGCCGCCGTCCGGCGCGTAGATCAGCCAGTCGTCGAGTGGCTCACGACGCCAGC
>NZ_JBEZEH010000295.1:0-6317 GCF_040648775.1 Micromonospora sp. NPDC049089 | reverse complement strand
GGCCGTCGCGGCCGCGCCGGACGAGGTGGGCTTAAGGTCGTAGTTATCTTCTCCCCCCTGCCCCACGGCGGCGGTGGGGGGCGCGCCCTTCGCCGTCCACCCCACCGAGCCCAGTCCACCCCACCGAGCCCAGTCCCACCCCCAACCAACCCCGGGTCCGGCTGCGCTTGATCAAGAGGCTTGCGTCAGGAATCGCGCCCGTGGTGACGCAAACCTCTTGATCAACGAGGAGGGGGCGGCGGTGGCGAACGCCGCGGCCAGGCGGGTGGGGTGGGGCGGACGTCGGGTGCGGCGCACGCAACTTCGGGGATGTTGCTGCCTTGCGGGCACTGGAGGCAGCACCTTCGCTGTTGTTGCGCGGATCTTGAGTCGAGATCGTGCTCGATCCTCGTTGTAGTGGTCTCCCGGGGCTCGCGTCACCCCTCGATCCAGGATCGAGGGCCCTGCTCGACCGCTCCGATGGGTGACCCCTGCGCGGCACCCCGTCGATCATGAAGTTGTTGCCCTCCGGCTCGGCGTGTCGTGGCAATAACTTCATGATCAATCGGGCGTGAGGGGGCGCGGCGGGTGATCAGGAAGGGCTGGTGAAGGGGGTTCCGAGGTGGGGGGTGGCCAGGACGGTGGGGGAGTGGGTGCGCAGGGCGGTCAGCCGGGAGGTGCGGGCGAGTTCCGGGTCTTCCTCGTGGGCGTACGCCAGCTCGGCGTCGACGAGTTGCACCATGTGCACCAGCAGGTCCCCGGTGAACAGCATCCGTTCGTCGGCCGAGGTCAGGAGCACCGACTGGTGACCGGGCGTGTGACCGGGGGTGGGCAGCAGACGTACCGCTGGGGTGAGGGCGGTCTCGCCGTCGACCACCCGGAGCTGGCCGGCGGCGCGCAGGGGCGCGATGAGGCCAGCCGGCAGCCCGGGGTTGACCGTCTCCGCCGCGTCGATCTCGGCGCGCTGGACCAGGTAGCTCGCGTTCGGGAAGTACGGCTGCCCCGGCGTGCCGGTGACCGCCCAGCCGATATGGTCGCTGTGTAGGTGGGTCAGGACGACAGTGTCGACATCGGCGGGGTCGATGCCTGCCGCAGCCAACTCGGCGGGCATCCGCCCCGGCACTGGCGCCCAGCTCGCGGCGGGTGCGTCGGCTGGGCCGATCCCGGCGTCGACGAGCGTGACCGGCCCGTCTCCGGCGCGGATCGCGAAGCTGCGGAACGGCAGCCACCATTGCCCGTCGGCGGTCACCGAGCCGGGGTCGCGCCGGTCGGCCTCCGCCCAGTGCGCCGCTGTGGCCTGCGGAAACGCCTCCGCGCGGGGCTGGAAGAAGGCACCCTCACCGTCGGTGAGCGCGGTGACCGTGATAGACCCGAGTGTGCGGCTCAGTGGCATCGGACGATGATTCCAGGGCATTCCTGTTCCGCGCAGCCCGGTTTCGCCGGCCGGTCGAGGCCGGCTGGGGGCTGTCCGCCCAATTGCAGTACGCTCGTACTGCTTGAGCACGTGTCCCCCGAGAGGAGCGCCGGCCGATGGCGAAGATCAAGGTAAACAACCCGGTCGTAGAACTCGACGGCGACGAGATGACCCGGATCATCTGGAAGCAGATCCGGGAGCAGCTGATCCTGCCCTACCTCGACGTCGACCTGCACTACTACGACCTGTCGATCCAGCACCGCGACGAGACCGACGACCAGGTCACGATCGACGCCGCCAACGCCATCAAGGAGCACGGCGTCGGCGTCAAGTGCGCGACCATCACCCCGGACGAGGCCCGGGTCGAGGAGTTCGGCCTGAAGAAGATGTGGCGGTCGCCCAACGGCACCATCCGCAACATCCTCGGCGGCGTCGTCTTCCGTGAGCCGATCATCATGTCCAACGTGCCGCGGCTGGTCCCCGGCTGGACCAAGCCGATCATCATCGGCCGGCACGCCCACGGTGACCAGTACAAGGCCACCGACTTCGTCGTCCCCGGCCCGGGCACGGTGACCATCACCTACACCCCGGCCGACGGCGGCGCGCCGATGGAGATGGAGGTCGCCAACTTCCCCGGCGGCGGCATCGCCATGGGCATGTACAACTACGACGAGTCGATCCGGGACTTCGCCCGGGCGTCGTTCCGGTACGGGCTGGACCGCAACTACCCGGTCTACCTGTCCACCAAGAACACCATTCTCAAGGCGTACGACGGTCGGTTCAAGGACCTCTTCGCCGAGGTGTTCGAGGCCGAGTTCAAGGACGAGTTCGCCGCCGCCGGCATCACCTACGAGCACCGGCTGATCGACGACATGGTCGCCGCCGCGCTCAAGTGGGAGGGCGGCTACGTCTGGGCCTGCAAGAACTACGACGGTGACGTGCAGTCCGACACCGTCGCGCAGGGCTTCGGCTCGCTGGGTCTGATGACCTCCGTCCTGCTCTCCCCGGACGGTCGTACCGTCGAGGCCGAGGCCGCCCACGGCACTGTCACCCGGCACTACCGGCAGTACCAGAAGGGTGAGAAGACGTCGACCAACCCGATCGCGTCGATCTACGCCTGGACCCGGGGCCTGGCCCACCGGGGCAAGCTGGACGGCACCCCGGCGGTCACCGAGTTCGCCAACACCCTGGAGCAGGTCATCGTCGACACCGTCGAAGGCGGCCAGATGACCAAGGACCTCTCGCTGCTCATCTCGCGGGACGCCCCGTGGCTGACCACCGACGAGTTCATGAACGCGCTCGACGAGAACCTGGCCCGCAAGATCGCTGCCTGATCCAGGCGTACCGCGTCATCGGAGCCCGCCGGCGACCCAGCCGGCGGGCTTCGGCGTGTCCAGCGTTGCCGCGCCGGTCGGCGTCACTGCCCCCGGCGCGCCTCGTTGACCAGGATGGACGAGATGCCAGTCGCGTCCAGGAAGGTTGACCACGGTCGACCCGCGGCACCCGTGCGCCGATCAGCCAGCCTTCCCGGCTGTGCCGTGCACAGCCAGCCGTCCCTTCCCTGCGGGGGGCCCTGTCCCGGGCCCCCCGCGCCCTGTTTCCCGCCAAGCCAACGCCGAACAGCACAGCGCCGAACAGCACAGCGCCGAGCTGCGCCGCGCCGCGCTCAGGCGGCGCGCAGCAGGTCGGCGGCGCGTTCCGGAGCGATATCGTTGATGAAGACGCCCATCCCGGATTCGGAGCCGGCCAGGTATTTCAGCTTGTCCTTGGCCCGCCGGATGCTGAACAGCTGCAGGTGCAGGTGGCCCAGCTCGCGGTCGACCCGTACGGGAGCCTGGTGCCAGGCCGAGATGTACGGCATCGGGATGTCGAACAGGCCGTCGAAGCGACGCAGTAGATCCAGGTAGAGCGGCCCGAAGGCTTCCCGCTCGCTGTCGCTGAGCGCCGGGATGTCGGGCACCACGCGGTGCGGCGCGACGTGCACCTCGAACGGCCAGCGGGCTGCCGCCGGGACGAACGCCGTCCAGTGTTCGTTCTCGGTGACCACCCGGTCACCGGTGGCGCGCTCGGCGGCCAGCACGTCCGCGTACAGGTTGCCCCCGCCGGTTCGCTCGGCGTGCCGGCGTGCCGCGGCCAGCAGCGCGCGGGTGCGCGGCGTCACGAAGGGGTACGCGTAGATCTGGCCGTGCGGATGGTGCAGCGTGACGCCGATTTCAACGCCCCGGTTCTCGAAGCAGAAGATCTGCTCGACGCCGGGCAGTGCGCCGAGCACCTCGGTGCGGTCGGCGAGGGCGTCCAGCACGGTGCGGACCCGGCGCGGGGGCAGGCTGGCGAAGGAGGCGTTGTGGTCCGACGTGAAGCAGACCACCTCGCACCGGCCGAGGCCCGGCCGGACCGGTGTGAACGGGGTGATCTCGCCGGGCTCCTCGGCCACCCGACCGCTCAGCGACGGGAACCGGTTCTCGAAGACCACCACGTCGTAGTCGGGTGCGGGGATCTCGGTCAGCCGGTCGCCCACCGACGGGTCGAGAGGGCACTCGTTCGCCGGCGGGAGGAAGGTGCGGGTCTGCCGGTGCACGGCGACCGCCACCCACTCGTCGGTCAACGGGTCGTAGCGCAGCTGCGACGCGGGGGGAGGCGGCGGCAGGTCCCGGCGGTCCGGCTGGTCGCGGACCGCGTCGTCGCGCTCGTCGAAGTAGATCAGCTCCCGGCCGTCGGCCAGGTCGATCGCGGTGCGCTTCACGGCGCCGTCCCCTCAGTTGTCGGCGTGCGCGTCACGCGGCCCGCCCCTGTCGCCTTGACCATGATCAGTTCGCCCACCTGTTCGCCGAGTACCCGCCGTGCGGGTGGAGGCAACCGGTCGTCGCTGACCAGTACGTGGGCCGCCGTCAACCCGACGATCGAGGAGATGCCGACGGTGCCCCACTTGGTGTGGTCGGCGAGCACCACCAGCTGGTCCGCCGCCGCCACGAGCGCCCGATCGGTCTCCGCCTCCATCAGGTTCGGTGTGGTGAAGCCGGCCCGCTCGGTGATGCCGTGGACGCCCAGGAAGAGCAGATCCAGGTGCAGTGAGCGGACGGCCCCGACCGCGAGCGGACCGACCAGCGCGTCCGACGGTGTGCGTACGCCGCCGGTGAGCACCACCGTCTGGTCCGGGCGGCCACCGGCGTGCATGATCTCGGCCACCGGCAGCGAGTTGGTCACCACTGTCAGCTCGGGCACGTCCAGCAGCCGGCGGGCCAGTTCGGCGGTGGTGGTGCCGGCGGAGAGCGCGACCGCCGCTCCCGGCCGGACCAGTTGGGCCGCCCGGTCGGCGATGGCGGCCTTCTCCGGCAGTTGGCGGACCGACTTGGCGCGGAAGCCCGGCTCGTCGGTCGAGCTTGGCCCGGTCGTGGTGGCGCCGCCGTGCACCTTGGCCAGCAGGCCGCGCTCGTGCAGCGCGTCGAGGTCACGCCGGATGGTCATGTCGGAGACGCCGAACTCGCCTGCCAACTCGCTGACCCGGACGCCGCCGGTCGTGCGCACCCGCTCCAGGATGGCCGCCTGCCGCTGCTGAGCGAGCATCAGCCATGCCTCCCCGAGCGTCCACGTACCTCACGCGGTCAAACGTGTTCCAACAAAGATGAACACTAGCGCGTGCCGCTCAGCGGTGAAAGAAACGGGTACGGCGGTGCCTCAGGCGGTGGCGATCTTCAGCTCCACCCAGCCGGTCTCGGTCAGATGATGCAGCACGGCCTGCACCGCGTCCGCCACGCTCAGGTCGGTGGTGTCGAGCACCAGATCGGCGTCGGTCGGCTCCTCGTACGGGTCGTCGATGCCCGTCATCCCGGTGAGCAGGCCAGCCCGCGCCCGCGCGTACAGGCCCTTGCGGTCCCGCTGCTCGCACACCTCCAGCGGAGTGGCCACGTGCACCAGCACGAAACCCGATCCGGCGGCGAGAGCCATCTCCCGGGCGGTGGCCCGAGCCGCCGCGTACGGGGCGATCGGACAGCAGATGCCCACCCCACGGTGTCGGGCGATCTCGGCGGCCACCCAGCCGATCCTCCGGACGTTGAGATCACGGTCGGTCTTGCTGAAGCCCAGCCCGGCGGAGAGTTCCCGACGCACCACGTCCCCGTCGAGCAGGGTCACAGTGCGGTCGCCGCTCTCCCGTAACGCGTCCGCCAACCCTCGGGCGATCGTCGACTTGCCCGAGCCGGAGAGACCGGTCAGGAAGACCACCAGCCCTCGCTGCCGACGCGGCGGCCGGGCCCGGGCCAACTCCCGTGCCACGGCGGGCGGCGTGTGCCACTCCGGTAGCGGGAAGCCCCGGTCGAGCAGGTCGTCGATCTCCGGCTGGGTCAGCGCGAGCCGGCGGTTGCGCGGCGGGATGTCCTCCCGCCAACGCCACTGCCCGTCGCGGTTGTCGTAGGCGAGTTCGCGCGGCACCAGCACCCGCAGCCCGGCGCCGGAGAGCATCTCCCCGGTGGAGAGCAGGTGGGTGACCCCGTACGCGGCCGAGACCCGGGCGCGCAGCAACGCGTCGCTGATCTCCTCGCGTCGGTGCGACAGTGGCACCGCGATCAGGGTGGCGGGCGGCATCCGGTCCCGCGCGGCGAAGATCGAACGGACCAGCGCCTCCGGTGGGAGCCCGTCTGCGCCACCCTCGCCGACCGGGATCATCACGAGCAGATGAGCGGCCAGGGTGCGGGCGGCGTGAGCGATCTGGGCGAGTTGTGGACGATGAAGCGGCCGATCGGCGATCACACCGAGCACCCGGCCCGGGGGCAGCAGCGCACGGACCTCCTCCGGGTTGCGCCGCAGTCGCTGGAAAGGACCGTGCCCGCCGTCGCCCAGCCGCCGAACCTGGCCGCCCACTCCCGACACGCCGTCGCGGACCGGCCAGACGTCGGCCACGTCCAGGGCGGCCGCCGGGGCGCCCTCC
>NZ_JBEZEH010000294.1:0-6319 GCF_040648775.1 Micromonospora sp. NPDC049089 | reverse complement strand
AGGCCGGTCGCGGGCGGGCCGAACTCCGCTCCCTGATCCCGCCCAACCTAGCTGGCCTCCCCGCGTTGGTGGGGGGCTGGATCCCCCCGGCGGGGGCCGTCGCTGCCCGACGGCGGCCGGCTTGGCTAGGCGGCGGGTACCGCGGCGAAGAACTGCCGCAGCGCGTCGGCGACCAGGGTGGGTGCCGTCATGGTCGCGAAGTGCGACTGACCTGGCCAGACGACGTAACGGGCCGCTGGAATCGCCCGCGCGAGGGCGTTCATCGTGGTGGGCATCGGCTCCCAGGTGTCCGCGCCGGCCAGCAGGAGAGTCGGCACGGCGATCGAGGACCACCGGGTGATGTCGGTGCTGTCCTGCGCGAGCGCCTCCAGATCGTGCAGCCAGCCGACCGCCGAGCGGCGCGCCTCGACCGGGTCGGGCACCCGATCTCCCGCGCCAGCGGCCATCGCGGCGACGATCTCGGCCGGAACCCGCGTCACCTCGTTCAGGGCCGCTGCCATCGCGGTGGCGTCGTCGCGCTCGAAGGCGGCACGGTACCGGTCGAGCAGCGGCGCGACCTGCGCTCCGGCCGCGAAGAGCGGCGGCTCGAAGATCGCCAGGGAGCGTACGTCGCGCGGATCGACCAAGGTGGTGTGCAACGCCAGGGTCGCTCCGTAGGACGCGCCGACGAGATGGACCGGTCGGCCCGAGGATCGCCGGGCGGTCTCGATGACGGCGAGCAGGTCGGCGGTCTCGTCCGGGAAGGACTTGGTGCCGGCCGGGACGTCGCTGGGACCGTATCCGCGCCGGGCCGGCAGCCACACCTCGTGGTCCTGGGTCAGGTGCTCCGCGACGGTGGCCCAGGAGTGCAGCCCGCCACCCGAGCCGTGCACCAGGACGACGGGGTCTCCGACGCCCAGTCGTCGTACCACCAGGTGGGTTCCGTCGGCCGACTCGACCGACTGATCGTGGCTGCTCACTGCTGCTCCTGTTTCTGGGTCGGCCAGTTGCTCAACGTGGTGTGCACCGCGTCGAGGATCGACTGCCACGACGCGTCGACAGCGCGGGGATGCCCGAAACCGTCGACCGTTTCGAGGCTCACGAAGCCGTGGAAGGTGCTGCGGACGAATCGGATGGCGTCGGTCAGGGCCGGCTCGTCGAGCCCGTACCCGCGCAGCATCGCGTAACTCAGCTCGATCAGGCGTAGGTGCCCGGCCGACCGGGTGCCGACCTCGGGCGGCAGTTGGAGCTGGGTCGCCGCGTACTGCCCCGGATGGGTGACGGCGAACGCGCGCCAGGCGTCGGCGAATCCGACCAGGGCCTGGCGGCCGGCCCGCCCCGCCACCGCGATCGCCAGCGCGTCGGCGAAGGTGGCCGCCGCCCGGACCGCGACGTGCTCGATCAATGCGTCCCGGCTGCGGACGTGCACGTACAGGGCCGCGTCCGAGACCCCGAAGTGCCGGGCGACGGCGGCGACGGTCAACCGGGACAGGCCGACCGAATCCGCCAGCTCGGCAGCGGCGGCTGAGACGCGCGCGTTGGTCAGACCCTGCCGTGGCATACCGGACCTTTGCTTCACTAGGAAATAGCTTAGGGTCCCTAAGATAGCACCGCGGTCGGCTGCTGGGTCGGGCAGGCATGAACTGCCCAGTCGGGGGAAGACCGGCCCTTCCACCGCTCGCCGAGCCCTGCACTCCCGGTCCAACTCATTCGTGAAGCGAGCGGCGCCCTCGGCGTCTCCGCCGTGGAGACGGAGACAGTACGAACTGGGTACGATCCGCTCTTAAGGGACGTTAAGTCGCACGTCCCCCTCCTGGTCGCGCACCTGACGAGACGATCACCGTCGATCGGGCCTCAGGACCGAGGCGTGGGTCACACCGTCGGCCATCGGTCGTCGTCGCGTCGTGGGTGCGACGTCGGCGTCCTGGTCGGATCACGATCACTCGATGACGACGAGGCCGCCCACCCGCCGCCCGCGCTCGGCCGGTAGTGGATCGTGCCTGGTGGCGGGCCTGTCGAGGATGATCCGAGCTGATCGCGCCGTCGCGCTACATTTGACAACGTTGCCACCGGCAGGCCAAGGTGCCCGAAGGGGCTCCTGAGGTAGCAGTGACAGGCGAATACTCTGCTACGTCTATATTGCCGGATTGTTACTTTTTCAACAGTCCCTCGCCTTGCGGATGGCCCTCCGGCCGCAATACGTTGCCGTCAACAACAAAACCAAGTGAAGGTTCAACCTTCCGGAGGCAACCGATGACGTTGGCGAGGTGGTACGAGCAATGAGCAACGTGCCCACCCTCCTTGAGATGCGCTCCATCACCAAGGAGTTCCCCGGAGTCAAGGCCCTCTCCGACGTCAACCTGGTGGTTCGCGCCGGCGAGATCCATGCCATCTGCGGCGAGAACGGTGCGGGCAAGTCCACCCTGATGAAGGTCCTCAGCGGGGTGTACCCACACGGCACCTACGACGGCAAGATCATCTACCAGGGGTCGGAGAGCAAGTTCTCCGACATCCGGGCCAGTGAGAACGCCGGCATCGTGATCATCCACCAGGAGCTCGCGCTCATTCCAGGGATGTCGATCGCCGAGAACATCTTCCTCGGCAACGAACCGCGCAAGCGGGGCGCGATCGACTGGAAGGCCGCGAACCGGATGGCGCTGGACCTGATGGCCCGGGTCGGTCTGGAAGAGGACCCGGACACCCTGATCAAGGACATCGGGGTCGGCAAGCAGCAGCTCGTCGAGATCGCCAAGGCGTTCGCCAAGGACGTGAAGCTGCTCATCCTCGACGAGCCCACTGCGGCGCTCAACGAGGCCGACTCCAAGCACCTGCTGGACCTGCTGCGCGGGTTCCGCTCCCGCGGCATCACCTCGATCATGATTTCGCACAAGCTGAACGAGATCGAGGCGATCGCCGACCAGATCACCATCCTGCGCGACGGCCGGACCGTGGAGACCCTCGACGTCAAGGCGGACGGGGTCGACGAGGACCGGATCGTGCGGGGCATGGTCGGCCGGGAGCTGAGCAGCCGGTTCCCGGACCACACCCCGAAGATCGGCGACGTCTTCTTCGAGGTCCGCGACTGGAACGTCCGGCACCCGATCTCCGCCGAGCGGCAGGTCTGCAAGAACGAGAGCTTCGTGGTGCGCCGCGGCGAGATCGTCGGCTTCGCCGGTCTCATGGGCGCGGGCCGCACGGAACTCGCGATGAGTGTCTTCGGCCGCTCCTACGGGGTGTTCGAGTCGGGCACGATCATCAAGGACGGCAAGGAGATCGTGCTGAAGTCGGTGGCGGATGCCATCGACAACGGTCTCGCCTACGTCAGCGAGGACCGCAAGGCGATCGGCCTCAACCTGCTCGACGACATCAAGACGTCGACGGTGGCCGCCAAGCTGTCCAAGATCACGCACCACGGCGTCCTGAACGAGGTCGAGGAATACCAGGCGGCTGAGTCGTACCGCAAGGAGTTGCGGACCAAGGCCCCGACGGTCGACGAGAGCGTCTCCAAGCTCTCGGGCGGCAACCAGCAGAAGGTCGTCCTGGCCAAGTGGATGTTCACCGACCCGGACCTGCTGATCCTCGACGAGCCGACGCGCGGCATCGACGTGGGCGCCAAGTACGAGATCTACGGCATCATCCAGCGGCTCGCCGACCAGGGGAAGGGCGTCATCGTCATCTCCTCGGAGCTGCCTGAGCTGATCGGGCTGTGCGACCGCATCTACACCGTGTTCGAAGGCGCCATCACGGGCGAGATCGCCCGGGCCGACGCCACCCCGGAAACCCTCATGAAGCAGATGACCTCTACGAAGAAGATGGCCACACGATGAGCCGATTGAAGGACCTTCAGAAGAACCTGTTCGGAGGCACCACCTCCAACGCTCGCCAGTTCGGAATGATCTTCACCCTGGTGGCGATCGTCGTCCTGTTCCAGATCCTGACGGACGGCCTCACCCTGCGGTCGGACAACCTGATCGCGCTGTTCCAGCAGAACTCGTACATTCTGATTCTGGCCATCGGCATGCTCATGGTGATCGTGGCCGGGCACATCGACCTCTCGGTCGGCTCCGTCGCGGCCTTCGCCGGCATCCTGGTCGCCAAGTCGATGACCGAGTGGGACCTTCCCTGGCCCGCTGCCATCGTGTTCGGCCTCGCCATCGGCGCGGCGATCGGCGCCTGGCAGGGCTTCTGGGTGGCCTACATCGGGGTGCCGGCGTTCATCGTCACCCTGGCCGGCATGCTGCTCTTCCGGGGCGGCAACCAGTTCATCGGTAACGCCAGCACCGTCCCGGTGCCGGAGGGCTTCCGGGAGATCGGCTCCGGCTTCCTGCCCGAGTTCGGCCCGAACACCGGCTACAACAACGCCACGCTGCTCCTCGGCCTGGCCGCGGCATTGGCGGTGGTGTGGCGGGAGATCCAGGCCCGCAAGACCCGACGGGCGATGGACGCCGACCCGGCACCCATGTGGATCTCCATCCTGCGGATGGCCATCATGGTCGGCGTGATCGCCTTCGCGGCGCTGCGCTTCGCCAGCGGTCGCGTCGGCACCAGCTTCCCGATCTCCGGCATCATCCTGCTGGTCCTGGTCATCGCGTACTCCTTCTACACCCGCAACACGGCCGGTGGCCGGCACATCTACGCGGTGGGCGGCAACTCCCGGGCGGCCGAGCTGTCCGGTGTGAAGCTCAAGCGGGTCAACTTCTTCGTCATGATGAACATGTCCGTCCTGGCTGCCCTGGCCGGCATGATCTTCGTGGCCCGTTCGGCGGCCTCCGGACCGCAGGACGGCAACGGCTGGGAACTGGACGCCATCGCCGCCGTCTTCATCGGTGGCGCGGCCGTCGCCGGCGGTATCGGCACCATCAGCGGCTCCATCGTCGGTGGTCTCGTCATGGCCGTGCTCAACAACGGCCTCCAGCTCATGGGTGTCGGCACCGACCGCGTCCAGATCATCAAGGGTCTGGTCCTGCTGCTGGCCGTCGCGATCGACGTCTACAACAAGAGCCAGGGGCGCTTCTCCATCATCGGGAGCCTGATGCGGCCGTTCCGCCGCGAGGACTCCGCCCCACCCGCCTCACCGCCGGACGCGGAGCGCGAGCCCGCCAAGGCAGCGGTGTCCGGCTGACGGCCACCGACCTCTCTACCCGCCTCACCATCTAGAAAGGCAAGTCCTCACCATGCGTAAATTCTTCGGCACTTCGGTGGTGGCCATCAGCGCCGCCGCGATGCTGGCCCTCGCCGGCTGCGGTTCCGGCCGCGACGGCGACAGCGGCTCCGGCGGCGAGGCCGCCAAGGGCTTCCCGGCGAACTCGCTGATCGGCGTGGCCCTGCCGGCCAAGACCTCGGAGAACTGGGTCCTCGCCGGTGACCTGTTCAGCAACGGTCTCAAGGAGGCCGGCTTCCAGGGTGACGTGCAGTACGCCGGCGCGTCGACCACTGTCGCCGACCAGCAGGCTCAGATCACCGCCATGGTCACCAAGGGCGCCAAGGTCATCGTCATCGGCGCGACCGACGCCGCGCAGCTGTCGACCCAGGTCGCGGCGGCCCACACGGCCGGTGTGAAGGTCATCGCCTACGACCGGCTCATCACGAACACCCCGGACCTCGACTACTACGTCGCCTTCGACAACTTCAAGGTCGGCCAGCTCCAGGGCCAGGCCCTGCTGGACGGCATGAAGGCCAAGAAGCCGAACGGCCCGTACAACATCGAGCTGTTCTCCGGCTCGCCGGACGACAACAACGCCGGTGTCTTCTTCAACGGCGCGATGGACGTGCTCAAGCCGGAGATCGACAAGGGCAACGTCGTCGTCGCCTCGGGTCAGAAGGACGTCAAGCAGACCGCCATCCAGGGCTGGAAGGCCGAGGGTGCGCAGGCCCGCATGGACCAGCTGCTGACCTCGACCTACGGCAACAAGGAGCTGGACGGCGTCCTCTCCCCGAACGACACGCTGGCCCGCGCCATCCTGACCTCGGTCAAGGGTGCTGGCAAGCCGACCCCGGTCGTCACCGGCCAGGACTCCGAGGTCGAGTCGGTCAAGTCGATCGTCAAGGGCGAGCAGTACATGACGATCAACAAGGACACCCGCAACCTGGTGAAGGAGACCATCAACATGGTCAAGGCTCTCCAGGCCGGCGACCAGCCGCAGGTGAACGACACCAAGTCCTACAACAACGGCAGCAAGGTCGTCGACACGTACCTGCTCCCGCCGGTCGCCGTCACCAAGGCGAACGCGGCTGAGGCGTACGCCAACGACCCGAAGCTCGCGCCGCTCACCAAGTAATCACCGCACGGTAGGTAGCAACGCCGATGGGTCCCGGGTCTCCTCTACCGGGACCCATCGTC
>NZ_JBEZEH010000293.1:0-6438 GCF_040648775.1 Micromonospora sp. NPDC049089 | reverse complement strand
GGCCGCCGGGGCGCCCTCCCCGTCGGTCAGCACGAGCGCCCGCCGGGCCGGGTCGCGCGGATCGAAGCTCTGCGCCAGGGCGGCCGGCACCTGGAGAACGACCGCGACCTGCCACGGTGTGCCGTCCGCCAGCCGGGAGCGTCGGCTGACCGAGACCAGGTCGGCGCGGGTCATGAAGCCGGTCAGCGGGGCGTACGCGCCGGTCAGCAGCAGCTCCAGATCCGCGAGCTCACCGGGACGTGGCGTGTACGCCGGTGCGTCACGCAGCACCTCGTCGGGCAGCACCCAGCCGTTGCTCATCCACACCCCCCACTCGCTGACCGGCACACAGTTTCGCAGCCGACCGCCCATCGGTCGAGGGCGCCACTCCAAGACCCACGCGGGCGGATCAGCGCTTGATCCGCCGGCCTACCGCCGACCGCAGCCGGTTCCACACCTTCCGCTGGTCGCGGATCCGGGGTCGCGAGCCGTCGGCCCGGCAGATGAACACCAGCGGCAGTCGCGCGTCCTCGGTCCATCCCACGTTCGTGATCCGGGCCTTGAGCTGCCAGCTGCCTCTGGTCCGGCCCCCGTTGAGGGCGGCGAAGTCGATCGTGGCGGTGGCCCGGTGCACCAGGTGGACGGTGTCCGCTCCGGTCGTACCGGTGATCCGCTCGGTCTGGAAGGTGTTCGGAAGAAAGATCTCGGCACCGGTCTCCCGGTGGCGGGCCACCAGGTCCAGGCGGGCCTTGCGCACCTGCGCGGTGGCGTCGAGCACCTCGGGGGCGATCTCGTCCATCGGGAGCACCAGCACGTCGCGGCCATCGTCGGTGCGGAAGCCGACCGGCTGGTTCTCCGAGCGCAGCTCGGCGGCGAGGGTCACCGTGACGGCGTGGTCCGCGCGCTGGAGTTCGTCGATCGTGCCGTGCGCGGCGATGCCCGCCTCCCAGCGGGCCAGCTTGCGCAGGTCCGCGACGCGGCCCCGCTCCGCCAGGTATGCCACGGCCCGCAGCAGGGGTGGCAACCCGGCGGCGACACCAGGGGCGAAGCGGTCCTGGATGATCTTCTGGGTCTCCAGCGCGACCTGCTCCAGCCACGCCTCGTCGGCCTCCAGCAGCCGCTTGCCGCGCAGTCGGCTGATCATCTCGTTGCGCAGCCAGCGCCGGTGCAACCGGTCCCGCAGCGGACCGGGCTCGGTGTGCACGTCGACGATGTCCAGCGCCTCCCGCACGGCCCGGTAGTAGCTCGACGGCTCCAGCCGGCCCGCGGTGACGTTGCGCGCGTCGGTCCGGTGGACGTGGTGGTAGCAGACGTAGTCGGACAACACCGAGGTGTGCCGGCTCAGGAAGTAGGCCCGCACGACCATCGCGTGGTCCTCCAGCCGACGCTTTCCGCCCTCCGGAAACCGCAGGTCGTGCTCGTTGAGGAAGGCGCGCCGGAACAGCTTGTGACAGGTCAGGCTGTCGATCAGGGGCGCGTTCGCCAGGGTGGCGTCGAAGCGGTTCTTGCGGAACAGCTCCCGCGGCACCGGGCGTCCGTACCCGGCCATCTTCCCCACCACGATGTCGGCGTCGTTGGCCTTCGCGCAGGCGTAGAGCCGCTCCAGTGCCTCGTCGGCGAACCAGTCGTCGTCGTCGGCGAAGAAGACGTACTCGCCGCGGGCGTGTTCGACGCCGAGGTTGCGCGGACGCGACGGCCAGCCGGAGTTCTCGATGTGCAGCACCCTGATGTGTGGGTGCTCGGCGGCCAGCTGGTCCAGGCGCTCCGCGGTGTCGTCGGTCGAGCCGTCGTCGACGAAGACGGCTTCGAACTCGTCGGCGGGCAGTGACTGGCGCAGCAGCGAGGCAGCGAGCTTCTCGATGTGTCGGCCGCTGTTGTACGCCGGCACCACGACGCTCACCTTGGGGACGCCCACCTCGGCCATCAGGATTCCTCCCGCGTCGTCGGTCGATCACCGGGCGGGTCGATGCCTGGTGAACGGGAGGTGAATGGTGTCACCCTGGACGGGTCTTTCCCAAGGCGGGGTCGGGTCGAACGCGGGACCGGCGCAAACGCCGTGGGAGCCGCGGCGGGGGACCTTAGGGGTCCGGCGGGAAAAGGATCAGGGGAGTGCCGGGGGCGTGCCGGTGTCCCTGCTGGGCATCGACTCCCTACGCTGAGCCCGTGACACTGATCGCGACCCAGTCGCTCACCAAGACGTACGGAGGTCGGGTCACCGCGTTGGCCGACCTCACCGTCGCCGTCGAGCCCGGGATCATCGGCCTGGTGGGCGCGAACGGCGCCGGCAAATCCACGTTGATCAAGATTCTGCTCGGCCTGATCGCACCAACCAGCGGTCAGGTCTCGGTGCTCGGCATCGACCCGACCGCAGATCCGGCGGCTGTCCGCAGCCGCGTCGGCTACATGCCGGAACACGACTGCCTCCCACCGGACCTGTCCGCCGCCGAGCTGGTCACCCACCTCGGCCGGATGAGCGGCCTTCCCCGCACCGCGGCTCGCGAGCGGGCCTCGGAGGCGCTGCGGCACGTGGGGCTCTACGAGGAGCGCTACCGCCCGGTCGGTGGCTACTCGACCGGCATGAAGCAGCGCGTCAAGCTGGCCCAGGCGCTGGTGCACGACCCCGACCTGCTGTTGCTGGACGAACCGACCAACGGCCTGGACCCTGCCGGCCGCGACGCCATGCTGGCCCTTGTGCACCGGATCGGCACCGAGTTCGGCATCTCCGTGCTGGTCTGTTCGCATCTGCTCGGGGAGGTGGAGCGGATCTGCGACACGCTGATCGCCATCGACGGCGGCCGGTTGCTGCGCGCTGACAACATCTCCGCGATGACCACTGCCACCGACGTGCTCGCCGTGGAGGTCAGCGAGGGCACCGAGGAACTCGCCGCCCGACTCGCCGAGCTGAAACTGCCGGTCGCCCGGGACGGGCGACTGCTCCTCGTGCCGCTCGCCGACGACGGCACCTACGACCTGATCCTCGGTGCGGTCGCCGAACTGGACCTGCCACTGCACCGACTGGACCAGCGCCGGCACCGGGTGGCCGAACTCTTCGCCACGAGGGAGCTCACACATGCCTGAGCCGTCCACCGCCGCCGTGCGCTCCACGCCGACCGGCGTCATCCACGACATCGGTTACCAACGCTACGAGGGCCCGAGGCTCGGCCGCCGGCAGGTCTTCGGCGCGCTCTACGGGCACGGTCTGCGCACCGCGTTCGGTCTCGGCCGCAGCGCCAAGGCCAAGATCTTCCCGTGGCTGGTGGTCGGCATCGTCACCCTGGTCGCGGTGGCCCTGGCCGCAATACGCAGCCAGATCGGCGAGCCGGTGGCCACGTACGCCCAGTTCGCCGACGCGATGAGCTGGCTGGTCATCTTCTTCGTCGCTGTCGTCGCTCCGGAGCTGGTCTCCCGGGATCTGCGCAGCGGCGTGCTGCCGCTGTACTTCTCCCGGCCGCTGCCGCGCACCGACTACGCGTTGGCCAAGTTGCTGGCGCTGGTCACTGCCCTCTGGCTGCTGCTCGGCGGGCCGCAGCTGCTGATGTTCCTGGGTGCCGCGTTCACCACCAAGCAGGGCATGCGCGGGGTGTGGAACGAGCTGCTCGACCTGCTCCCCGGGCTGCTCTACGCCGGGCTGTGGGCGGTGGTCTTCGCCTCGGTCGGTCTGCTGGTCGCGTCGCTGACCGGTAAGCGTGCCTTCGCCGCCGGCGGCGTGGTCGCGGTCTTCCTGATGACCACCCCGATCGTGGGCGTGCTGAGCATCCTGCCGTCGCGTGCCGCCAACGAGCTGGCCGGGCTCGCCTCACCCTCGACCCTGGTCCAGGGGGTGGGCATCTGGTCCCTGGGTGACCTGCTGGTCGAGGGCGATCCGGGCGAGATGATGATCGGCGGGTTCGGCCCGGTCTACGCCCTGGCCGCGGTGCTGCTGGTCGCCGGCGCGACCGCCCTCCTGCTGGCCCGCTACCGGAAGGTCGCCTCCTGATGAGCACGCTGAGCCTGACCGGGGTGTCCCGGTGGTACGGCAACGTGGTCGCTGTCAACGACATCAGCATGTCCCTCGGCCCGGGCGTGACCGGGCTGCTCGGCCCGAACGGCGCTGGCAAGACCACGCTGCTGCACATGATGGCCGGGTTCCTCTCCCCGTCGCGCGGCACCGTCACCCTCGACGACGAGCCGACCTGGCGCAACCCCGACGTCTACCGGCGGCTGGGGCTGGTCAGCGAGCGGGAGGCGGTGCAGGGTTTCCTCACCGCCTACGAGTTCGTGTTGGCCAGCGCGAAGCTGCACCGGCTGCCCGATCCGGCGGCCGCGGCCCGACGGGCCATCGATCTGGTGGAGCTGGAGTCGGCGCAGGACCGCCGGATCGGCACGTACTCCAAGGGCATGCGCCAGCGCGCCCGGGTGGCCGCCGCGTTGGTGCACGATCCGCAGGTGCTGCTGCTCGACGAGCCGTTCAACGGCATGGACCCGCGCCAGCGGCTGCACATGATGCAGCTGCTGCACACCCTGGGTGACGCTGGCCGGACGATCCTGTTCAGCTCGCACATCCTGGAGGAGGTCGAACAGGTCTCCGGGACGGTGCAGGTGATGGTTGCCGGCCGGTTGGCCGCCTCCGGCGACTTCCGGACCATCCGCCGGTTGATGACCAACCGCCCGCACGTCTTCGCGGTGCGCTCCACCGACGACCGGGCGCTGGCCGTCGCGCTGATCGCCGAGGCGTCGGTGAGTGGGGTCGAGTTGGACCCGACCGGGTTGACCGTCCGGGCCGGTGACTACGGCGCGTTCACCCGGGCGCTGCCCCGGATCGCGCTGAACAAGGGCATCCGGGTACGCCAGCTGGTGCCGTCCGACGAGTCCCTGGAGAGCGTCTTCTCCTACCTGGTGGAGGCCTGACATGTCGACAGTTACCTGGATCACCGCGCGCGGGTTGTTCGGCCGCCGTCGGTTCCTGCTGCTGCTACCGCTGCCGTTGGTGCTGCTCGGGCTGGCCGTGCTCTGCCGGTCGCTGGGGGTGGACCCGGGCCAGTGGGGGCCGCCGGTGCTGGTCGGTCTCGGGCTGGCCGTGGTGCTGCCGGTGGTCGCGCTGATCATCGGCACCGGCGTGCTGGGCGCCGAGATCGACGACGGCACCGTGGTGCACATCCTGACCAAGCCGCTGCCGCGCTGGCAGATCGTGCTGCCGAAGCTCGCGGTGGCCGCCGGGGTCACTGCCGTCACAGTGGCGGTGCCGCTCTACGTCGCGGGTGTGCTCGCCGATTCGGTACGCCTCGGACTGGCGCTGGCGGTCTCGGCGGCGCTCGGCGCGCTGGCGTACTCGGCGTTGTTCCTCGCGCTCAGCCTGGTCACCAGGCGGCCGGTGCTGCTCGGGTTGGTCTACGTGCTGATCTGGGAGGGGCTGCTGGGCAATTTCGTCAGCGGCACCAAGGTGCTCTCCATCCAGCAGTACGTGATCGCCCTCGCCGACCGGATCGCCCCCACCGGGCTGCTGGAGACCAGCGTGTCGGTGCCGGTGGCGTCGGTGATGACCGCGCTGGTCAGCGTCGGCTTCACAGTGCTCGCCATCGACCGCCTGCGCTCGTTCAGCGTGGCCGGCGAGACGAGCTGACAACGGTGCGAGCCGCTGTTCCGGCCAGCCCCCGCGCGGCGGTAGGGCTGGCCGGATGGACCGGTCAGGCCACCTCCGGCCAGGCTGGTGGGCGTGAGCGTCGAAGCGGAGCGGACGTCGTTGGCTGAGCCGTACTCCCGGAGCAGCCGGCCGTGGCTGACCAGCCTGGCCGTCGCCGGGCTGGCCTGTGCCACGGTCGCCACGGCGGCTCAGGGGAGCGGCCAGTTCCACTGGTGGGCGGTCTTCATCCTGATCCCGGCCGCGTTGATCGCGGCCAGCGGTGGGCCGTTGCTGGTTCGCGGCGGCGGCCGGGCCTTCGCCGGGTACATGCTCGCCTGCGTCGGCACGATCGTCTTCGCGGTCGGCGCGCTGCTGATGTTCGGCGTGATGGGGCGAGGCTGGCCACTCCTGGTGGTGCTGCCCTGCCTGGCGGTCGCCGGCACCTACTGGTGGCGGGCGGCCCACCCGCTCGCCCGCGGCCTGCACCGGGCGGTGGCCCTGCTCGCGCTGACCGGCGCGCTGCTCGGCCTGACCCTGCAACTGATCCGGGTGGATCTGATCCACCTGAAGACCGGTTGGTGGGGCGCTTTCCTGATGTTGGCCGGGGCCATCGTGCTGGGCAACGCGGGGGAGCTGACCCGGCACCGGATGCCGTACCGCCTCCAGGCGATCACCCTGCTGGTGGGGCCCGCCGTGATCGCGTTCCTGCTCGGGCTGCGCTTCCTGCGCGGCTGGTGACGCACCGGTCCGCCGCCGCCCCCCCGGGGGGGGGGGGGGCCGGGGGGGCGAAAGGGGCGGGGGGGTGCAAAAACGCGGGGAGGGGGGGGGGGCGGGCGGGGTTTTTGTTTCGCGCCCCCCCC
>NZ_JBEZEH010000292.1:0-6457 GCF_040648775.1 Micromonospora sp. NPDC049089 | reverse complement strand
ACGAGCCCCCCTATTTCTGGGCCTTATCCGGGCAATCGGCGGCCCGGCCCCCCCCTGGGGGGGCGGGGCCCGACCCGTAACAGGAGGTACGAGGTGGACGAGCGGATCCGGCTGCGGCTGGACGTCTCGTACGACGGCACCGACTTCTCCGGCTGGGCAGCCCAGCCGACCAGGCGCACCGTCGCGGGGGTGCTCGTCGAGACCCTGGACCTGGTCCTCGGCGTCGGTACCGCCACCGGGCTGACGGTCGCCGGGCGGACCGACGCGGGAGTGCACGCCACCGGTCAGGTGTGCCACGTGGACCTGCCCGTGGAGGTGTGGCGGGAGCACGAGGGGCGGCTGTTGCGTCGTCTGGCCCGGCTGCTCCCCACCGACGTGCGGGTACGGGCGATGACCGAGGTGCCGGCCGACTTCGACGCCCGGTTCTCGGCCACCTTCCGACGCTACGAGTACCGGGTCACCGACGCGCCTTTCGGCGCCGAGCCGTTGCGCCGCCACGAGGTGCTGGCCTGGCCGAAGCCGTTGGACCTGGCCGCGCTGAACGCCGCCGCCACCAGGCTGGTGGGGGAGCACGACTTCGCCGCGTACTGCCGGCGCAAGGAGCACGCCACCACACTGCGCGAGGTGACCCGGCTGGACTGGCGTCGCGACCCGGACGACATCCTGGTCGCCACGGTGCAGGCGGACGCGTTCTGTCAGGCGATGGTGCGCAGCCTGGTGGGAGCCATGCTGGTGGCCGGGGACGGCCGCCGCCCGGTCGAGTGGCCGGGAACTCTGCTCACCCAGCGGGAGCGGTCCAGCGAGGTGACGGTGGCCCCCGCGCGCGGGCTGACCCTGGTCGCCGTCGGCTACCCGGCCGATCCGGCCGAGTACGCCCAACGGGCGACCCTCACCCGCCGGTTGCGGGTCCCGATCGAGGGTTGACCGTCCGCACTGTCAGTCGCCGGGCAGATCGCCCTGGTTGGCGTTGCTGCCGGTAGGTGCCGCCGTCGGTTGCGAGGCGGTGCCACCGTCGGCCCGGCTCTGTAGTACGCCCCGGCTGAGGTGCAACTCGATCATGTCGAACAGGATCTCGCGGACCTTGGCGTCTCCCGCCTTGACCGCTGTGCCGTCCTTGCGGACCACCAGCGCGTACGCCAGGTAGTGGCCACGGACCTGCCAGCCGACGCGTGCCGGGGCGTTGGCCAGGACATCGGTGCCGTCGCCGTCGTTCCCGGTGAGGCCACGGAAACGGCCCTGCCGCTCGTCGAGAAGTTGCCGGAGCCGATCTCGGGCTCGTTCCGCGCTGACCTTGTCGGTGAGGTTGAACAGGCCGGCGGTGACCAGGTGGCTGTCGTCGGGCGTGCTCAGCGTGGCCCGGACGATCTGGTTGCAACCGAGCCGGACCAGCAGGTCGGCGACCTCGTCGGTGGCGGCGACGGCGCAACTGCCGCTGGACTGTGTCTTGAGCACCTGGTAGCTCGGCTGGCCGTCGGTGAGCTTCAGCTCCTTGCCGGGGAAGAGTTCCTTGGCGGTGAGCGGGGCCTGGTCGGTGTCCCGGGAGTCGAGGGCCAGCCGTTCCGCCGACGCCGACGTCGGGGCGGCGTTCGGCTGGTTCGTCGGGTTGCTCTGCGGCTGCTCGCCGCGGTCGATGAGCAGCGCGGCGGCACCGAGGCCGCAGAGGGCGAGCAGCACCAGGACGGCTGCGCCGCCGATCAGTGCCTGCCACAGTCGACCGCCGCCGCGCCGGGCGGGCGGCTCCGCAGCCGTCGCCGAGGTGTAGATCTGGCTGCGCGGCGGTGCGGGTGGGATGTCGGCGCGTGTCGGCACTGCCTGCGGCGCATCGGCGTGGCCGGCCGGCCCGAGCTGCGGCACCTCGGTACGAGCCGGTGCCGGCTGCGACGAGGGCAGCGAGAGCTGGTTCGGGCGGGGCAGCGACGGCGTGGGGAAGCGTGACGGAGAGGGCCCGGCCGCCGGGGGCGGACCGGCGCCGAGCACCGACAGGTCGGACCCGGGCTCCGGGTACTCCTCGAAAGCGTCCTCATCGGACTGGTACCGATACACCATGTCGCCCAGAGTAGGAGTCATTGTCCCTTTAGGTGGTAATTTCAGGGAAATGTACGTGCGGGCCGTGTCAGGTCCGCCCCGGACCGGTGCGAGAATTGTCGGGTGACCGGCGACCACTACTTCACCGCTCAGCCCACCAGCGACGCCCCGGCGCGCGAGGTCGAGTTCACCGTCGCCGACCGCGACTACCGGCTCACCTCGGCCGGCGGGGTGTTCTCCGCCAGCCGGCTCGACCCGGGCACCGCGGTGCTGCTGCGCAAGGCCGAGCTGCCCGCCGACGACACCACCGGTGACCTGCTCGACCTCGGCTGCGGGTTCGGGCCGATCAGCTGCGTGCTGGCCGACCTCGCGCCCAGCAGCACCATCTGGGCCGTCGACGTCAACGCCCGGGCCCGCGAACTGACCGCCGCCAACGCGGCTCGGGTCGGTGCCGCCGACCGGGTCCGGGTCAGCGCGCCGGACGACGTTCCGGACGACATCCGCTTCGCCCAGATCTGGTCGAACCCGCCCATCCGGATCGGCAAGGACGGGCTGCACGACCTGTTGCTGCGCTGGCTGCCCCGACTCGCCCCGGACGGCGTCGGCTGGTTGGTCGTCGCCCGACACCTCGGCGGCGACTCGCTGCAACGCTGGCTCACCGAGCAGAGCTGGCAGGTCGAGCGGTACGCGAGCCAGAAAGGCTTCCGGGTGCTGCGCGTCACCCGGTAATTGGATGTACCCCCCGACCCTCACTGGGGCAGGATCCCGGCGTGGGATACGTGGACGTGGCAGCGGTCGGGCACATCCTGCCCGACGGTCGGGAACTCTTCGCCGACGTGTCGTTCCGGGTCGGGGAGGGCAGCAAGGTCGCCCTGGTCGGGCCGAACGGCGCGGGAAAGACGACGCTGCTGAGGATGGTCGCCGGCGACCTGCCGGTGCGCAGCGGCGTCGTCGCGCGGGCCGGCGGGCTGGGTGTGATGCGCCAGTTCATCGGCATGATCGGCGACGAGTCGACAGTCGCCGACCTGGCGTTGTCGCTGGCCCCGCCGGCGCTTCGCGACGCCGGCCGGCGGCTCGGCGAGACCGAGGCGGCCATGCGGGCGGCCGAGGCCCACGGCAAGTTCAGCAATGCCGCGGGCAAGGCCCAGCTGGCGTACGCCGATGCGCTCGGCGCCTGGGGCGAGGCCGGCGGGTACGACGCCGAAGTGCTCTTCGACACCGTCGCGACCATCGTGCTCGGTAAGCCGTGGGACGCCGTACGGGACCGTCCGGTGCGTACCCTCTCCGGCGGCCAGCAGAAGCGCTTCGCCCTGGAGTTGCTGCTGCGCGGCCCGGACGAGGTGTTGCTGCTCGACGAACCTGACAACTTCCTCGACGTGCCCGGCAAACGCTGGCTGGAGGCGCGACTGCGCGAGTCGACGAAGTCGGTGCTCTACGTCTCGCACGACCGCGAGCTGCTGGCCCAGAGCGCCGACCGGGTGGTCGCCGTCGAGGGTGGCAGTGCCTGGGTGCACCCGGGCGGCTTCGCCAGCTGGTACGAGGCTCGGGTGGCTCGGCACGCCCGCCTCGACGAGCTGCGCCGGCGCTGGGACGAGGAGCACCAGAAGCTGCGCGAGCTGATGCTGATGTACAAGCAGAAGGCCGCGTACAACGACGGGTTGGCCTCGCGTTACCAGGCCGCGCAGACCCGGTTGCGCAAGTTCGAGGAGGCAGGGCCGCCGCCCGTACCCCCGAAGGACCAGGACATCCGGATGCGGCTCAGCGGCGGGCGGACCGGCAAGCGCGCGGTGGTCTGCGAGCAGCTGGAGCTCGACGGCCTGACATTCCCCTTCGACCTGGAGATCTGGTACGGCGACCGGGTGGCGGTGCTCGGTGCCAACGGCACCGGCAAGTCGCACTTCCTGCGGCTGCTGGCCCGCGGCGGCACCGACCCGGACCCGGCGAACGGCCCGGTCGACGGCGCGGGCGCGCTCGCTCCGGTGATGCACGAGGGGTCGGCCCGCCTCGGTGCCCGGGTCCGCCCCGGGCACTTCTCCCAGACTCACGACCGGCCGGAGCTGATGTCGAAGACGCTTGTCGAGATCCTGTGGCGGGGCGACGAGCACCGCACCGGGATGGACCGGCACGCGGCGATGGGTGTGCTCAGCCGCTACGAGCTGGCCGCGCAGGGCGACCAGCGCTTCGGGACGCTCTCCGGCGGGCAGCAGGCCCGGTTCCTGGTGCTGCTGTTGGAGCTGTCCGGGGCGACCCTGCTGCTGCTCGACGAGCCCACCGACAACCTCGACCTGGCCAGCGCGGAAGCTCTCGAAACGGGCCTGAACGCCTTCGAGGGAACGGTGATCGCTGTCACCCACGACCGTTGGTTCACCCGCTCCTTCGACAGGTTCGTGCTGTTCCGAGGCGACAGCGAGGTGGTGGAGACGCCGGAACCGGTCTGGGATGTCGGGTGATCCCCACCGACCTGCCCGACCGCCTGTGCGCCGTCAAGGGGGTGGTGGCCGTGGCGCTCGGCGGCAGTCGGGCGCGCGGCGAGCAGCGCCCGGACTCCGACTGGGACCTGGGTCTCTACTACCGGGGTGAGCTGGACCTGCCGGCGCTGCGTGCGGTGGCCGCGACGGTCGCCGACACCGCCGTCGCGCTCACCGCCCCCGGTGGTTGGGGCCCCTGGGTGGACGGGGGTGGCTGGCTGCGGATCGGCGGGGTCGCCGTGGACTGGATCTACCGGGACCTCGACCGGGTGCACAGCGCCTGGGCGGACTGCCGGGCCGGCCGGTACGAGGTCGGTGTGCAGGCCGGGCACCCGCTCGGGTTCTACTCGTCCGCCTACGTCGGCGAGGTGGCGTTGTGCCAGGTGCTGGCGGACCCGACCGGCCAGCTGACCGCGCTGAAGGAGCAGGCCCGGGACTATCCGCCCGCGTTGGCCGACGCGCTCGTGGCCGGCGGTTGGGAGGCCGGGTTCCTGTTGGCCGGCGCGGCCAAGGCCGCCGCAGGCGGGGACAGCGGGTACGTCGCCGGCTGCCTGTTCCGGGCGGTCGGAGTGCTCGCCCAGGTGCTGCACGCCCGGGCTGGCCACTGGTTGATCAACGAGAAGGGGATGATCGCCGCAGCGGGCCGGCTGCCGGGGGCGCCTCCGCGTTTCGCGCAGCGGGCGCAGGCACTGCTCGGTGGCGTCGGCCGCAGTCCGGCCGAGCTGGCCGCGACCGTCAACGCCGCCCGTGAGCTGGTCACCGAGGTGGTCGGCTGAGCCGCCGCCGAGGTGGCCCGCACCGAGCCGGCATAGGGTGGATCGCGTGACTGACATGACCTATCGCCGGCTGGGCGACTCCGGGCTCGTGGTGTCCGTGGTCGGCATCGGCTGCAACAACTTCGGCCGCAAGCTGGACCTCGACGGCACCCGGGCGGTGGTGGACGCGGCCCTGGACGCCGGGATCACCCTGTTCGACACCGCCGACATCTACGGCGAGCCGCAGGGCGGCTCCGAGGAACTGCTCGGGCAGGCGCTCAAGGGCCGCCGGGACGACGTGGTGGTGGCCACCAAGTTCGGCATGGACATGAACGGTCTCAACGGACCGGACTACGGCGCACGGGGTGCGCGGCGCTACATCGCCCGCGCGGTGGAGGCGTCGCTGCGCCGGCTCGGCACCGACCACATCGACCTGTACCAGATGCACGAGCCCGACCCGGGCACCCCGATCGACGAGACCCTCGCCGCCCTGGACGACCTGGTCCGTGACGGCAAGGTGCGCTACCTGGGCAACTCCAACTTCGCCGGCTGGCAGATCGCCGACGCGGACTGGGTCGCCTCGTCCAACGGCCGGTCCCGCTTCATCAGCGCACAGAACCACTACAGCCTGGTGGAGCGGTCCGTGGAGGCCGAAGTGATCCCGGCGTGTGAGCGGTTCGGCCTCGGCATGCTGCCGTTCTTCCCGCTCGCCAACGGCCTGCTCACCGGCAAGTACAAGCGGGAGGCTCAGCCGCCGGCCGGCAGCCGGCTCTCCGGTGGTGGCCGGTACGCGGAGCGGCTCGCCGCGGCCGACTGGGACACCATCGAGGCGATCGAGGCGTACGCGGCCGAGCGGGGTCTGACGATGCTCCAGGTGGCGATCGGCGGACTGGCCGCCCAGCCGGCGGTGACCTCGGTGATCGCCGGTGCCACAACGCCCGAGCAGGTGCGTGCCAACGCCGCCGCCGGCGTCTGGGAGCCCAGCGACGACGATCTGGCGGCGCTGCGCGCCATCCTCTGACGGCGCGCTGTCGCTGATCCACCCGCGTTCCGTGAAGGCGGGGCATCTGCGGTCTGCGGAAGCCCCGACTTCACGGAAGCCCCGACTTCACGGAAGCCGAGACGACACAGGGCCGGGGCGCGGCGGGGGGGCCGGCCCCGGGCTGCCCGGGGTTGGGGCGGTGGGGGGGGGGCGGGCGGACAGCCTTG
>NZ_JBEZEH010000291.1:0-6536 GCF_040648775.1 Micromonospora sp. NPDC049089 | reverse complement strand
CCGTTTCTTTTTTGTTGTTGTGGTGTGACAAAACCCACACCACCACCAAAACCACCCCAAAACCCCCACAAACCCCCACGGTTCTGTGCGGCGATCTTGCACTTGCTGTCCCGGCATAAGCGGCATCCCACTGATATCGGCAACCGAAACTGCAAGATCGGCGCGGTGAGGGGCGGGGCGCGGGGGGGGTTGGGTTACGGGGGCTGAGGCTCGTAGCGCTGCGGTGGGCAGCGCGAGCAGGCCGCCAGGGCCACGGTAGCGGGTGGTCAGCTCGTCGTAGGCGGCGCGAATGCGGCTGATCACCGCCGCCGGCTGGGTTTCCATCACCAGACCTGGCTTGCTGACGCCGTTGGCGGGGCCACTCCACCAGGCCTCCGGGTCGGTGCGGTGCGGCCGGGCGCTCAGCCGGCAGCGAGGAAGGCCAGGACGCGCGGCCAGACCGCCGCGGTGGCGTCCGGGGAGTACTCGGCCAGGTCCGGGTCGGTGAACAGGTGACCCATGCCCGGATAGCTGAAGACCGTCAGATCGGCACCGGCGTCGGTCATTGCCTGCTGCCACTCGTCGACCTCGTCCGGCGCGTCGTACGGGTCGGGGCCGGCGAGGTGCAGCTGCACCGGCAACCCGGGTGCGACCGCGTCCGGGGCACCACCGGTGCCGTGCAGCAGGAGCAGACCGGCGGCGGCCGGGCGCTCGGCGAGCAGCGCCCCGGCCACCCCGGCGCCCATCGAGAAGCCGGCGAGCACCGTCTCCGGTGGCAGGTCACGCAGCGCGGCGCGGGCCCGGTCCAGCACCGCCTCCTGGCCGATCTTGTCGAGCAGCGCGAAGCCCTCCTCGACGGTGTCGGTGGCCGGGACGCCGTACAGGTCGGGGGTGCTGACCTGGTGCCCGGCGGCGCGCAACCGGTCGGCGGCGGCGCGCACGGCGGGACGCAGCCCGTACACGGAGTGGAACAGCACGACGTGTCGCATCCGGCCATCCTGCCGCAGTCGACAGTGCATCCGGGGTGGCCACGCGGGGTGGACGTCAGACCAGTGCCGCCAGCCGCGCGACCAAATCCGTCGGTGGCGGCATCGCGGCGATCTCGCTGCTGACCTGCGCGGCAGCGGTGCGCAGGCGCTCGTCGGTGAGCAGCTGGGTCAGTGCCCGCGCGGTGATGTCCCGGGGACGCAGCGCCAGGCCGGCACCCCGGCGGGCCACCAGCTCGGCGTTGTGCCGCCGGTCCCCGGCACCCGTGGTGGCCAGCTGGGGCCGGCCTGCGGCGAAGGCACCGAAGGCACTGCCCGCACCACCGTGGTGCACCAGGGCCGCGCTCGCCGGCAACGCCTCGTCGAGCGGAATCCAGCCGACCACCCGCACGTTGCCGGGCACCGAGCGGGCCGACCGCTTGTCGGGGCGGACCAGCACGATCTCGGCGTCCACCTCGGCGGCGGCGGCCACCACGGCGGGCATCGGCCCCCGGTCTCCGGGGCCGGTGAGGGTGCTGCGGGTGACCAGGATCCGGGGGCGCTCACCCGGCTCGCGCAGCCAGGCCGGCAGTTCCCCGCCGCCGACATAGGACGTGTAGCGCATCGGCCAGCCGCCCTGCGTGGCAACGCTGGGCGGCGCCACGGCGAGGGCGGCGGCCGGCGCGGGCAGTTCGGTGAGGCCGTGGCGGCGCAGCGCCGCGCCGAGTCGGACGACGGTGGCGCCGACCAGGTCCCGGCCGTCGAAGAGGGCGTTCTCCTGGCGGACGGCCGGCACGTCGAGCCTCGCGGCGGCCACCGCGCCGGCGACCGCGAACGGCTCGTACAGCACCAGATCCGGTCGCCACCGGGTGGCCAGCGCGACCACCGGGTCGACGAGTTGGTCGTTGAGCGCGCCGAACAGCAGGCCGGCGCCCCGGGTGCCGGCGGTGCCGGCCAGCTCCGCCCGCGCGATCAGCGGATGACGGGGAAGGACCCGCAGCGCGATCCGGCCGAAGTCGAAGCCGGGCGCGATGTCGTGCACCGGCAGACCCGCCTCGGCGGCGGCCAGCGCTCCGCCGCCGGTGGCCACCAGCACATCGTGGCCGGCATCGCGGAGGGCGACCGCGAGCGGCACCAGGGGGAAGACGTGACCGACGAGCGGGGCGGAGACCACCAGCACGCGCATGGACCCGATCCTATGTCGACCACAGCCACACCAGGGGCCCCTTGCTGCCCGTCGGCGTGACCGACGGGTAACCGACTCACCAGGCGTAGGACTGTGGGGCTTCTCCCGGCCCGGGCCAGATCTGGTCGAGTCGTTCCACCACCTCGTCGTCCAGCCGCACGGACAACGCGTCGAGGTCCAATCGCAGTTCGTCGATCGTCGTCGCGCCGACGATCGTGGTGGAGACGACCGGGTTGCGCAGCAGCCAGGCCACAGCCACGGCCGCCGGCTGTGCGCCCAACTCTCGGCACAGCCCCTCGTAGGCAGTGAGCTGGGCGCGGTGCGCCTCGACGCGTTGCCGGGTCGAGGGGTCGGTGGTGCGGCCCTGATCCAGGGCGTCGAGCGCGCCGGCGAGCAGGCCGGCGTGCAGAGGGCTGTACGGAATCAGTCCGACCCGAGGTGACGCAGGGCGGGGACGAGTTCCTGCTCGACGGCGCGTACGGCAAGGTTGTAGAGGCTCTGCTCGCTGGTCAGGCCGAGAAAGTGGCGTGCCGAGGCGGCGACCTGGGCGAGCGCCACGTCCCAGCCGGCGAAGTTGCTGCTGCCGACGTAGGTGATCTTGCCCTCGCGGACGAGCTGCTCCATCGCCTGCCAGATCTCCTCCCACGGCGTGGCCCGGTCCACGTGGTGCATCTGGTACAGGTCGATGTGGTCGGTCTCCAGCCGCCGCAGGCTGGCCTCGCACGCACGGCGGATGTGGTACGCGGACAACCGGCGGTCGTTCGGGCCGAGCCCCATCGGCTGGTACACCTTCGTCGCCAGGACGATGTCATCACGGTGCCCGCTACGCCGCAGCCACCGGCCAACGGTCTCCTCCGCGATGCCGTAGCCCTTCTGCATCCCCGGTGACTGTGGCCCGCCGTAGACGTCGGCGGTGTCGAACATGTTGATGCCAGCGTCGACGGCGGCGTCCATGACCGCGAAACTGGTCGCCTCGTCCACCGTGTACCCGAAGTTCATGGTGCCGAGGCCGATCCGGCTGACCAGCAGACCTGAGCGGCCCAGGTGTCCGTACCTCATGGTGTCCACCAGCCGAGCGTAGGGCGAGGCCGGGCGATGAAGCCGGTGGGGATGGCCGGGGGCGAAAAGCTGATCGGCGGCCTACCCGCCCACAGCTTCCGACCCGGAACGTCGGTCAGCGGTCAGGCGGACGGCCGCTGGTCGACGATGCGGCGCATCTTGCCCATCGACCGTTCCACGGTGTCGGGGGCGAGGACGTCGACCGCGACGCTGACGCCGATGGTGTTCTTGACCAGTTGCACCAGCGTGCCGCCGGCCCGCTCGGCGGCGTCCACGTCGACGTCGGCCCGCCGCTCCACCCGCACCGTGAGGGTGTCCAGCCGGCCGTGCCGATCGAGGACGCACTGGAAGTGCGGCGAGAGCTGCGGGGTGCGCAGGATCAGCTCCTCGATCTGGGTGGGGAAGATGTTCACTCCACGCAGGATCATCATGTCGTCGGTGCGGCCGGTGATCTTCTCGATCCGGCGCATCGGGCGGGCGGTGCCGGGTAGCAGCCGGGTCAGGTCGCGGGTGCGGTAGCGCACCACCGGCATCGCCTCCTTGGTCAGGGAGGTCAACACCAGCTCACCCCGGTCGCCGTCGGGCAGCACCGCCCCGGTGACCGGGTCGATGATCTCCGGGTAGAAGTGGTCCTCCCAGAGGTGCAGGCCGTCCTTGGTCTCGACGCACTCGGTCGCCACGCCGGGGCCCATCACCTCGGAAAGCCCGTAGATGTCGACGGCGTGGATGTCCAACTGCTGCTCGATCTCGCGGCGCATGTCCTCGGTCCACGGTTCGGCGCCGAAGATGCCCACCCGCAGTGAGGTGGCCCGTGGGTCGATGCCCTGGCGGCGCATCTCGTCGACGATGGCCAGCAGGTAGCTGGGTGTGACCATGATGACCTCGGGCTCGAAGTCGCGGATCAGCATGACCTGACGCTCGGTCATGCCCCCGGAGACCGGGATGACGGTGCAGCCCAGTTCCTCGGCCCCGTAGTGCGCGCCCAGGCCGCCGGTGAAGAGCCCGTAGCCGTACGCGACGTGCACCCGGTCGCCGGGGCGGCCGCCGGAGGCGCGGATCGAGCGGGCCATCAGTCGCGCCCAGGTGCGCAGGTCGTCGCGGGTGTAGCCGACGACTGTCGGCCGGCCGGTGGTGCCGGAGGAGGCGTGCAGGCGGGCCACCCGCTCCCGGGGTACGGCGAACATGCCGAACGGGTAGTTCTCCCGCAGCTCCGCCTTGCCCGTGAACGGGAAGCGCGCCAGGTCGTCGAGATCCCGGCAGTCGTCGGGGTGCACCCCGGCCGCGTCGAACGCCCGCCGGTAGTGCGGCACGTTGTCGTACGCGTGCCGCAACGACCAGCGCAGTCGGTCGCGTTGCAGGGCCCGCAGCTCGTCGATGCCGGCGCGCTCGATCGGCTCCAGCTCCTCGGGACGAGGGGTGCGGTCCTGCATCGGTGCCTCCTTGGCGCGGCGGTCCCGGTGGGGCTGCGCGTACCGTACGCCCGCTGCCGCGCGGGCCGGCGGGCGGTCAGCGGGTGGCTGGCAGCCGGTGCAGGGCGTCGACGAGTGGCGCCAACTCGGGGGTGGCCTCCGCCTGGGCGAGCGCGTCGGTCAGCACCCGGTCGTGGGTGGGTCGCGTCTGGGCGAGCAGCTCGGAGCCGGCCGGGGTCAGCTCGGTGTAGATGCCCCGCCGGTCGTCGGCGCAGAGGATGCGGGTGAGCAGCCCTCGTTGTTCGAGGCGGGTGACCAGCCGGGTGGTGGCGCTCCCGGACAGCGCGGCGGCGCGGGCGAGCTGGCTCATCCGCATGTGCCAGCCGTCCTGGCGGGAGAGCGCGTCGAGCACCGTGTATTCGACGACGGAGAGTTCGTGGTAGGCCTGCAGCGCCCGCTCCAGGGATGTCTCGATCAGCGCGTGCAGGGCGGCGAGGGTGCGCCAGCCCTGGGCGCGGATCTCGACCGCGTCGTCGGCGATGCCCATACCGGCCTCCTCGGTGTGCTCTGAACGAACCCCAGGCTAGCACGCTTGCGCCGATATAAAGCGCGTGCAAGTATTTCGTTGTTGGCGCGTGTAGTTGCACGCGCCGCCTATCTGCCTCCACTCGATGGGAAGACCATGTCCGTACCCCAGAAGTCCCTGCCGCCCGGCCTGATCGCGCTGGCCATCGGTGCCTTCGGCATCGGTCTCACCGAGTTCGTGATCATGGGGCTGTTGCCCGAGGTGGCCGCCGACTTCGCGGTCACCGAGCCGGTGGCCGGCTGGTTGATCTCCGGCTACGCGCTCAGCGTGGCCGTCGGCGGGGTCGCCCTCACCGCGGCGGTCACCCGCCTGCCGCGCAAACCCGTGCTGCTCGGCCTGATGGTGCTCTTCATCATCGGCAACCTGCTGTCCGCCGTCGCCGGCGACTACGCCGTGATGATGGCCGGCCGGATCGTCGCCGCGCTCTGCCACGGCGCGTTCTTCGGCATCGGCGCCGTGGTCGCCGCGGGCCTGGTCGCACCGGCCCGACGGGCGGGTGCCATCGCCATGATGTTCGCCGGTCTGACCATCGCCAACGTGCTCGGCGTGCCGTTCGGCACCTTCCTCGGGCAGCACTTCGGCTGGCGGTCGACGTTCTGGGCGATCACCGCCATCGGGGTGGTCGCCCTGATCGGGCTGGCCCTGCTGATCCCGGTGGGCGACACCACCAACGCCGACCGCCCGGCCGGTGGGCTGCGCGGCGAGCTGCGCGCCTTCACCCACCCGCAGGTCTGGCTCTCTCTGGTGATCACCGTCCTGGGCTTCGGCGGGATGTTCGGCGCGTTCACCTACATCGCCTACACGTTGACCGAGGTCAGCGGCTTCGCCTCCAGCACCGTGCCGTGGCTGCTCGTCCTCTTCGGCGTGGGGCTCTTCGCGGGCAACCTGCTCGGCGGCCGGGCGGCGGACAGGTCACTGTCGCGCACGCTGGTCACCGTCCTGGCGGTGCTCACCGTGGTGCTCGTCGGCTTCGCGCTGACCGCCACGAATCCGGTGCTGACCATCGTCGCGCTGGTGCTGATGGGCGGGTTCGGCTTCGCCACGGTGCCGCCGCTGCAAATGCGGATCATGCGGTACGCCCACCAGGCGCCGACCCTGGCGTCCGGGGCGAACATCGCCGCGTTCAACCTCGGCAACGCGTTGGGCGCGTGGATCGGCGGGGTGGCCATCGCCGCCGGACTCGGCTACACCTCGCCGATCTGGGCCGGCGCCGCACTCACCCTCATCGGCCTGGGCGTACTCCTCGGCGCACTGCGGCTGGCCCGCCGCGACGAGCCGGTGGGAGCCGAGGCGGAGCTGGCGGGGACCGCCGCCTGACCCGCCTCGACGACAACGCCGGGCCGGGCGGATGC
>NZ_JBEZEH010000290.1:0-6547 GCF_040648775.1 Micromonospora sp. NPDC049089 | reverse complement strand
GATCTGGCCACTTCCCCGGGCGGGGGTGTAAGCTTCGGAGGGGGGGGTGGGCCTGACACGGGGGCGCGCGGCCCCGGGCTCCCCGCGCCGTATGGGACCGGATGGTCCCGGCAACCTCGCACCAACGATGATTTTGGTGATGGTCGCACCGCTCGCCTAGCGAACAGAACACGTCCACCTGTTGGACTCCGAAGTCCAACTCGACCTAAATCAGCGCTGGATACACTTGACAGATGAGCGACGAGCAGGTGACTGCGCCGACGAACAGGCGGCGGATCAGTCAGCGGGGCATCGCGACGCGAGAGCGGATCCTCGATGCAGCGAACCGGCTGACGCTCGTGCGCGGAGTGAACGCGACGACCCTCGACGACATCCGCGAGGCAAGCCAGACGAGCAAGTCCCAGCTCTACCACCACTTCGCCGACAAGCAGGAACTGGTGCGCGCCCTGGTCACCTACCGGGGCGCGCTTGTGCTTCAGCGGGAAAGCGCCGGGCTGCAACGACTGAGATCGTTCTCAGGGCTGATCCGGTGGCGTAACGCGCTGGTCCAGGCCAACTCGCTGAACAACGGCAGATACGGGTGCGGCCTCGGGTCAATGGCTCTCGAACTGTCTGATCAGGATGAGCAGGCTCGATCGTCAGTGTCGGAGACATTCGCGGCATGGGAAAAGCTGATCAGTGATGGTCTGCACCGGATGCGCGACAGCGGCCTACTGCGCCAGGATGCCGACCCGGAAAAGTTGGCCACGGGTTTGATGGCCGCTCTACAGGGCGGCTACCTGTTGGCGAACGCCGCGCACGACGTCGCACCCATGGAAGTCGCAGTGGACATGGCGCTGGAACACATCAGATCGTTCCTCGTGCAGCCGTCCCGGGAGTGAGCGCGTTCTGTTGACCCGACGGCACGCCGGTCGGCCGTGATGCCACGCACCGGAGGAGGCGGTGAGTGATTCCGCCGCCCCCTCCGGGCAGGCTCACTTCCCGTACAGCTCGAACTCGTAGAGCGAGAACCCGTACGAGGTGGCGCGCTTGACCCCGTACACCCGCACGTAGCGGGCGGTGACCGGGGCGAAGGTGGCGTTGTCGACGCCGCCGTTGCCGGTGGTCGTGGCGAACACCGGCGACCAGGAGCTGCCGTCGGCGGAGACCTCGATCCGGTACGCGGTGCCGTACGCGGCCTCCCACCGCAGTACGGCCCGGCTGACGGTGCGGGCCGCGCCGAGGTCGACCCGGAGCCACTGGTTGTCGTTGTAGCTGCTCGCCCACCGGCTGCCGAGGCTGCCGTCGACCGCCTTGTCCGGCGTGTTGCCGGTCAGGAACTGGGTGCTCGACGCGGTGGCCGGACGGCCCTGCGCCAGGTTGGTGACGTCGTCGCCCCGGCGCGCCGGGAACGAGACGACCTGCTGGTAGGTGGGGCGGTTCTGCCAGGCGATCACCGGGTGGGTGATGCCCCCGAGCCCGGAGTGGGCGATCGCGTCGGCACACCACTGGTCGCCGGCCCCGCAGGACTTGTCACCCGGGTAGACGGTGGTGGCCGGCACCGCGGCGGCCTGACCGAGCGCGTCGAGCAGGGCCTGCCGGCATGCGCCGAGGTTGCCGTTGCCGCAGTACGCGCGGCCCAGCCCACCGGCCACCGGGTCGCCGAGCACGGTACGCAGGTCCTTGTCGACGTAGCCCCACCAGCCGTACTGGAATGACGAGCCCTTGTGCGCCTGGCCCTGCAACGCCCAGTTCGCGGCGCCGTCGCGCCCGCCGTTCTGGCCGCCCGACGGCGCCTCGTTCACCTCGATGGCGTCGACCAGCGAGGCGTAGAGGTCCGGCCCGAGGCCGGGGCGGAACTGCGCCGAGGCCAGTAGCGGCCACCAGGCGTCGAAGATCCGGATGGCGTCGGCGTGCTGGTAGACCTTGGAGCCGGGGGACGTCTCCACCCGGCGGACCCCGGCCTGCTGCCAGGCGCGCAGCTTGCCCACCGCGTCGGCCAGCGCCGGATCGGTGACCGGCGTGCTGTCCAGAACCCGCAGCAGATCACCGAGGACCTGTTGGCCGCGCAGGTCGGTCACCGCCGCATCCGCCATGATCTTCACGACGTCGGCGCGACCGAGCTTGCGCTGCGCGATCGCCGCGCGCACCGGGCCGTCGAGCAGCTGAGCCCGGTGTACGGAGCCGAAGCTGAAGTTGCCGTCCGCCGCCCCGAAGTCCCGCGCCTGCTTGTTGTTCCAGCTGACGTAGTAGTCCTGGTTGACCGACTGCGGATGCGCCGACGCCGGGATGTAGGTGGCGTCGTTGGTGTCCGGGTTCCAGCCGGCCCACTCGTACGCCGGCTCGGCCTTCGTGGGCAGGTTCGGGTCGGCGGTGGCCGGACGGACCGGGTTCGCGCCGGAGTTGAGGTACGCCGCCTCGGTCGAGTTGACGTAGAACCAGTTGAACGCGTACCCCACGTCGGCTGCGGACGTCTGGAAGGCCGCCGCGCTGCCCATCGCCGACGGGTCGTTGAAGGCCTGGAAGCCGATCGCCGAGTCGGCCTCGTGCCGGTAGGTCGAGCGCAGTTTCGTGAACGCCGTCGGCTGCCCGTTCACCAGGCCCCGATAGGAGACCAGCCCGTACTTGGTGCGCAACGCGCGCAGTGTGTACGAGCCGGCCGGGGTGGAGTCGGCCAGCGTCGGGGTCCAGGAGTTGCGCTGCTCCAGCGCCTCCATGGCGAGGCACTGCCCGTGGTAGAGGTAGCGGTTGGTGCGCAGCGTCGGGGCACTGCCGTCGGTGGTGCACAGCGGCACCGCGTACGTGTCGGTGAGGTCCTGGGACGCGGAGGTGGCGCTCCACGCGTAGTCCTGGCCCCGGCCGAGCAGCACGTAGAGGTTCAGCCCGGCAAACGCCGCGCCACGCGCGCTGATGCCCGGACCCTGCAACTCCTGGAGCATGAGCAGTTGCGGGGCGAAGTAGCCGGTCTGCGGCCCGAACACGGCAACCGGATTGCCAGTGGTGGTGTGCCGTCCGGAGACCACCACCGCGTTGGACATGCCGTGCGCGCGCAGATTGGACAGGCCGCCGAGCAGCTCCTTCGTGGCGGTGCTGGCACCGGTGCGGGCGGCGGCCCCGCCGGTGGCGTCGTACGCGAGGGGTTCGGCGACCACCGATCCGGCGTCGGGGAGCGCCGCGCTCGTCGCGCCCGGTGGCGTCGCCCCGTACGGGAAGCTCTGTCCGTCGTGCAGGGTGAGCACGGTCTCCGGGTCGTTCTGCGAGCGGAACGCCGCCCACACCCGGTCGCCCTCGGTGGCGCCGTACTTGGCGCGGGCGGCCACCCGGACCAGCGCGGACTGGATCTCGCTGCCCCCGCCCCCGCCGAAGAGCCCGCCGATGACACCGGCGGTGGCGATCAGGTCGGTCATCGTGAAGTGCTTGGGCTTGCCCGCGCCCGCGAGCACGTACTCGCCCGGGTAGTTGTCGTCGGCGATCGACTTGTCGATGTAGGCGTTGATGCCGGCGATGTAGTCGACCACGTCGGTGTAGAGCTGCTGACCCCGGGCGC
Organism: Micromonospora sp. NPDC049089; assembly: GCF_040648775.1. Taxonomy (NCBI): domain Bacteria; kingdom Bacillati; phylum Actinomycetota; class Actinomycetes; order Micromonosporales; family Micromonosporaceae; genus Micromonospora; species Micromonospora sp. NPDC049089. The sequence continues at coordinate 3,021 of NZ_JBEZEH010000290.1, read as the reverse complement.
CCTTGGTGCGCAGCGCGTCCACCTGGGCCTGGAGGTCCGCCTCGGTGTAGGGCGAGTTGGCCCAGACGCTCTGCTCCAGCTCCCGGTTGCCCGGCGCGCCGCCGGCGAAGGAGGTGACGTTTCCACGGCCGACGTGCCGCAGCAGATCCATCACCCAGAGCCGGTCCTGGGCTCCGGCGTAGCCGGCGCCGAACATGGTGCCGGCGCGGGTGGTGCCGGTGACGTGCGGGACGCCGGTGGCCTTGTCCCGCACGATGGTGACGTCCGATCGCGGCGAGACGGTGCTCTCGACCTGTGCGGCCGGAACACCGAACGAGGCGTCGTTGTAGAAGTGGGCGATCTGCTCGTCGGTCAGCCCGGCGTAGTTGTAGACCAGGTTCGCGTACTCGTCGAGCTGGTCGCTGGAGTGCGCCGGGCGGGTGCCGAGCGCCTGGTGGGCCAGGATGGCGACCAGCGTGGCGTTGCCGTTCTGCCCGGGAGGCAGGATGTCGGCGCACTGGCCGAGGCAGTAGTCGTTGGCGGCGAACGTCGTGGCGGCCAGCGCCGGTGACGGCGGGGTCACCGTCAGGACGCTCGCGGTCAGGACGGCGGCGGTGAACGCCGCGAGCCGGTTACGGAGAGCGGGACGGGGCATGGCGATCCTCCGGGGACGCGGAGTCGGGCCGTACGGTCTCGCCCGGCTACCGGTGCCGACGTCTCGCCCTCCGCGCCCGGGCGTTCCACCCGGAGGTGAGAATCATTCGTGTCGATCTCCGAGCAATGATCGGCGCAGAACCGCCGTCCGGGATACCCGTCGTTCACCACGCGCCAATGCCGACGTTTCGCCGATTTCCCCTCACCGGCTTCCCGGATCACGGCTTTGGTGGTGGCCGGCGACTGCCCCGCCACCGCACTGAAATGAATGGCCTCGCCGACCCGTTCCGACCTACCGTGCAACGAGGTATCCATCTCCGACGCATTCACGAGAGGACCTCAACCCGCGTGACACCGCCTGCTCTCCAGACCTGACACGTTCCCCGCGCCTGGGTTGCCGACGTCACCGTCGGTTCGTTCCCATGCCTTCCGTCAGGTCTTTGGAGAGATCATGTCTACGCGTCCTCATACCGCGCTGCCCTGGCCCGCCGGGCGCACCGGGCTTCCCCTGCTCGCACTCGGCTGCGTCCACTGTGATTCCGACATCGGCGACCGGTCGTTCCGCATCACGGCCGACGGCGAACACGTCCACAACAAACCCCTGGTCGCCTACGGCGCCAGCTTCCCTGGCCAGCATGCGCACCCGATCCTGGTGACGGGCCACTCCGGCGGGTCCTCGGGTCGTCGGCCGCCGCTGGGGCGAGAGCATCGCTGGCCCCGCCCGTGGCTGCAACAAGCCGCGGTCCGCGCGCGGTCGTTCCTGACGCGCGAACGAACGTCAGGACCGGCCCGATACCGACGGAGGAGGTGACCACACGGGTGCGCACCCTCGGCCCGCGCTCGGAGCGACCGCCACCGTGATGGTGCCGCCTGAGGTCCCGATCACGTCCGCGCGGGCTCATCGCTGGGCGTCGTAGGCGCGCCGTGCTCGTTCCACCTTTCCGAGGCTGGCGTCGGCCCAGGTCGCCAGGTGCGCGAAGAGCGGACCCAGGCTGGCGCCCAACTCGGTGATCTCGTACTCGACTCTGGGAGGCACCTCGGCGTGGTAGGTGCGTGACACGAGCCCGTCACGTTCCAGTTGGCGAAGCCGCTGCGTGAGCACTTTCGGCGTGATGCTCGTCAGTCGGCGTTCCAACTCGACAAAGCGCTGCCGACCGTACTCGTTGAGTGCCCACAGGATGGGTGTGGTCCACCGGCTGAACACGATGTCGACGACCGGCGCGACCGGGCAGGCCAACTCGGGATCTGTCGACTGCTTCATGTGCCCCCCGTCACAAACCCATTACTATCCTCTAGGTACCTACTATATCGACGCTACTAGCGTCTTCTTCGGCCGTGCGAACGACACGGTCGGACTGGAGACCCAGACATGTTTGTCGTGGTAGGAGCAACCGGAAACGTCGGCCGTACGCTCGCGTCAACCCTCGCGACCTCGGGTGCCGCGGTGACGGCGGTGTCCCGGGGGCGAGGGCCGGGCGCCGCACCAGAGGGCATCCGCCACCATCGCGCGGACCTTGAGCACCCGGAGAGCCTGCGCCCGGTACTCGCCGACCCCGAGGCGCTGTACCTGCTCGTGGAGGGCGCCGGAGCCCACCTCAACATGCGCGAAATTCTGCGGGTCGCCGCAGCCGGCGGCGTGAAGCGCGTTGTGCTCCAGTCCTCGCAGGCGGTCGCCACCCGACCGGACTCGCCGTCACACGCGCCGCTGCGCGCCATCGAGGATCTCGTGCGTCGATCCGAATTCGGCTGGACGATCCTTCGCCCCGGCGGCTTCGCCTCCAACTCCCTTGCCTGGACCGAATCGGTCCGGGGCAAGCGGACCGTGGCCGCACCGTTCGGCGACGTCGGTCTGCCCGTGGTCGACCCGACCGACATCGCCGAAGTGGCGGCCGCCGTGCTCCTCCACCGCTCGCACGATGGCCGTACCTACGAACTGACCGGCCCGGCCCTGCGCACGCCACGCGAACGGGTCGCCGACCTCGCCGCCGCGCTCGGCGAGCCGATCGACTTCGTGGACCAGACGCCCGACGAAGCCCGCGAGCAGATGCTGCGGTTCATGCCGCCGCCGGTGGTCGAGGGGACGCTGGCGATCCTCGGTGCGCCGACCGAAGCCGAACAACGGATCAGCCCGGACGTTTCCGAGGTCCTGGGCCGATCACCACGCCCCTTCGCCGCCTGGGCCACGCGCAACATCGACGCCTTCCGTTAACGGTCGCGCGGAGCCGATGGAGTGCGGCAGCACCAACGCGTGAGCGGCAACGAGGCGTTCGCCGTCGACGGACGGCGCCGGCTACTCGTGCAGCTGCACAACCCTGGTCGAGAAGGAGTTCCTGCCCGAATCCGGTGTGGCCAACGATCTGATGGGGCGGAGTCGGCCGGGGCCGCCAG
>NZ_JBEZEH010000289.1:0-6579 GCF_040648775.1 Micromonospora sp. NPDC049089 | reverse complement strand
GGTTTGCGTCAACAGAAGCCCATTTCCTGACGCAAACCTCTTGATCAACAAGGGTAGGCGAGGTGGGTGGGAGGGGGTGGGTTTGGTGGGCGGGGTACTGCTGCGGGGGTTCGGGTGGCGGCACGCTGGGCGGCGGGCCTGGGCTCTGCGCGGGGTTGATCTGCGGGTTGAGGCTGGGGAACGGGTTTTGCTTCTTGGGCCGTCCGGGGCCGGTAAGAGCACACTGCTCAGCGCCCTGGCGGGACTGCTGCCCGAGGACTCCGGCGAGCAGGAGGGCACCGTCGAGATCGACGGGCTCGACCCCCGCAAGGGGCGGGAACGGGTCGGCATCGTCTTCCAGGACCCGGAGACCCAACTGGTGATGGCGCGCTGCGGCGACGACGTCGCGTTCGGGCTGGAGAACCGGGGAGTACCGGCCGACGAGATCTGGCCCCGGGTGGACGAGGCCCTGCACCGGGTCGGCTTCCCGTACTCCCGGGACCGCCATACCGCCGCGCTCTCCGGCGGCGAGCAGCAACGCCTCGCCCTGGCCGGCGCGCTGGCCCTGCGCCCCGCCCTGCTGCTGCTCGACGAGCCGACGGCCAACCTCGACCCGGCCGGGGCCGAGCTGGTCCGGCACGCGGTGGCCGGCGCACTGGACGCCGACACCACGCTGATCCTGGTCGAGCACCGGGTCGCCGAGGCACTGCCGCTTGTCGACCGGGTGGTCGTCCTGGAACCGGGTGGCGGCGTCCGCGCGGACGGCCCGCCCGAGGCGGTCTTCGCCGCCCACGGCGCCGCCCTGGCCGCCGAGGGGGTCTGGGTGCCCGGTCACCCCATCGCGCCCCGACCGGCGACCGCCAGCCCCGGGGAGCTGTTGCTCACCGCCGACCGGCTCGGCCTGCCGCCCCGGCTGGGCCCCACCGACCTGGCGGTACGCGCCGGTGAAGCACTCGCCGTACGCGGACCGAACGGTGCCGGCAAGTCCACCCTGGCGTTGCTGCTCGGCGGTCTACTCAGGCCGGGCAGCGGGCAGGTCACCGCGACCGCCGAGTTGGCCGGCGCGGACCACCGCACTCCCCCGCACCGGTGGCGGGCACCCGCGCTGGCCCGACGCATCGGGTCGGTCTTCCAGGACCCGGAGCACCAGTTCGTCACCAGCACCGTCTTCGACGAGCTGGCGCTGGGCCCGCGCCGCACCGGTCAACCCGAAGCAGCCGTCAAGGAGACCGTGGCCGGGCTGCTGGAACGGCTACGGCTGGCCCGACTCGCCGCCGCCAACCCGTACACCCTCTCCGGTGGCGAGGCACGGCGGCTGAGCGTGGCGACCGCCCTCGCCACCGCGCCACGCCTGCTGATCTGCGACGAACCCACCTTCGGTCAGGACCGGCGGACCTGGCGGGAGCTGGTCGACCTCTTCGCCGACCTGCGCGACGCCGGGCACGCCGTGGTCACCGTCACCCACGACGCGGACTTCGTCACCGCGCTCGCCGACCGCACCGTCACCCTGCACCAGACCCCGGACGACCAGCGATGATCAGCATCGAGCCGGTCGCCGCGCCGGACGCGCCGTTGGCCCGCCGCAACCCGGTGGCGAAGGTCGCCGCCGCACTGGTCTTCTCGTTCACCCTGCTGGCGACCCTGGACCCGGTGGCCCCGGCAATCGCCATCGCCCTCGAACTGGCCGTCCTGCCGCTGTTCGGCATCCGCTACCGGGTGCTGGCCCGGCGGGCCTGGCCACTGCTGCTCAGTGCCGCCGGCATCCTGGTCACCCTGGTGCTGTTCGCCGCCGACCGGTCCGGCCGGGTCCTGCTGGACGTAGGACCGGTGCTGGTGAGCACCGGCGTCCTGCTCACCGCGCTCGGCCTGGTGCTGCGGGTGTTCGCGGTGGCCCTGCCCGGTGTGATCGTCTTCGCGACCACCGACCCCACCGACCTGGCCGACGCGTTGATCCAGAACGCGAAGGCGCCGGCCCGGTTCGCCATCGGGGCGCTGGCCGCGTTCCGACTGGTGCCGCTACTCGGTCAGGAGTGGCAGATGATCACCATGGCCCGCCGGGCGCGCGGGGTGGACGCCGGCCGCGATCCGGTGGCCAAGCTACGACTCTTCGCCTCCACCGCGTTCGCGCTGCTGGTCGGGGCCATCCGCCGAGGCACCCGACTGGCGGTGGCGATGGACGCGCGCGGCTTCGACGCCGGCACACCCCGTACCGTCGCCCGCCACCAGCACTTCACCCGCGCCGACGTCCTCCTCGTCGCCGGAGCTGCCGTACTCGCCGCAGCCGCCCTGACCACGAGCGTCATCCTGGGCACCTTCCGCCCCCTCATCAGCTGACCCCGCCCCGCGGCCCGCCCGCTGCCCGCCCCCGCCCGCCGCCGCCGCCGCCGGCAAGATCCGCACAACATCAGGGATGTAGTGGCTTCGCTGGCGAAGGAGGCCACTACATCCCTGATGTTGTTGTCACCATCCGGCGCACACGCGCCACCCCCGTCGATCTTGCGAATTCTGTCGTCGATTGATTCATGTATGCCAGTTATGTGAGCGCAGAAAGTGCAAGATCGCGGGGTGGGACGGGGGTGGGGTGGGGTGGGGTGGGGTGGGGTGGGGTGGGGTGGGGTGGCTTGGTCAGCTGCGGCGGAAGGCGTAGCGGCGGGCCTGGCCGGCCTGCTGGCTGCGGCCGCCGCCGGAGCGGTTGCCGCCGCCCTGTGGTGGCCCTGCCGTCGGTGCCTTCGGTCGGCCGGTCGCCTTCGGTAGATCACCCACCGAAGGCGCGTCGACAACCGCCGGCACATCGACCGCTGCCGGCACGGCCACCTCGTCCGGGACCGCCACCTCGCCCGGGGCGGAGGCTGGCAGCGCCGGCTCCACCAGTGCCGCAGGTAACGCCGACTCAGCCCGCAGCGCCGGCTCCACCAGTACCGCGGGCAGTGCCAAATCTGCCCGCGGCGCAGGCTCCACCAGTGCCGCCGGCAGCGCCGGCAGGGCCGGTTCGACCGCGAGGTCGAGGGCCGGGAGGGTGGTTGGCAGCGGGCCGTGGCCGGCTGCCGGGTCGACGCCGAGCGGCGTCACTCTCGGGGTACGGGTCTTCTTCGGGTTACGCCTGGCAGGCATCCGGGCCTCCTTCAATGCCGACCGGCACGGCCGGTCCCGCGCTGCGGCGGTCGGTCGGATCGGCTGGTAACCGCCGTTGCGCGGCGGTCGAGTGGGGAAGGGACTGCTCACCGGGCCAGGCAGGGCCATCGCCACCGAACGGCGGGGAGGGAATGCGGGACGCCCGGGAGCGCACGGACCGCGACGCGGGGCGGCGGGCCGGCTCGGAATTGGGGCGTCAGTTACGCATGTTCGTACCGTAGCCACCGCCCGACCGACGCGCATCCGTTTTTACTGGCACGATCGGCAGATGCTGATCGCGTTCTCGATCACCCCGCTCGGCGGTGACGACTCCGTGGGTGACCTGGTCGCCGAGGCGGTGCGGGTGGTCCGTGCGTCCGGCCTGCCCAACCGGACCGATGCCATGTTCACCACCATTGAGGGCGAGTGGGACGAGGTGATGGCGGTGGTGAAGCAGGCGGTCGACGTGGTCGCCGCGCAGGCGCCCCGGGTCAGTGTGGTGCTCAAGGCCGATGTCCGGCCCGGGGTCACCGACGCGCTGACCGGGAAGATCGCCCGAATCGAAGCCCGTCTCGCCGAAGGCTGACGCGCGCGGCGCGGAATGACGACACGTTTACCTGCGCGGGGCTCACCGACCAGCGCCGAGGGCCCGAGCCGCCAGGGGCAACGTCCGCATCACGTGCAGTAACGGGACGTCGATCACTGGTCCGTATCGGCTCACATCACGGTAAGTTTCCAAGCGCTGATAGTGGTGTGACGAGAGGTGGCGGCACGAATGGCTGATCAGGCGAGGGCACAAATCGGTGTGACCGGGCTGGCGGTGATGGGTCGCAACGTGGCCCGCAACCTGGCCCGCAACGGCTTCACGGTGGCAGTGCACAACCGCTCGCCGGAGCGCACCCGCAGCCTGGTCGCCGAGCACGGCGACGAGGGCACGTTCCTGCCCGGCGAGACGATGGCCGATTTCGTGGCGTCACTGGAACGACCCCGCGCGGTCATCGTGATGGTGAAGGCCGGCGCGCCCACCGACGCGGTGATCGATGAGTTGGTGCCGCTGCTCGACGAGGGCGACATCATCGTCGACTGCGGCAACGCCCACTTCGCCGACACCCGTCGCCGCGAGGAGGCGCTGCGGGCCCAGGGGCTGCACTTCAGCGGCACCGGTGTCTCCGGCGGCGAGGAGGGCGCGCTGCGCGGGCCGAGCATCATGCCGGGCGGCTCCGCCGAGTCGTACGCGAAGCTCGGGCCGATGTTCGAGAAGATCGCCGCCCAGGTGGACGGCGTGCCGTGCTGCATGCACGTCGGGCCGGACGGCGCCGGGCACTTCGTCAAGATGGTGCACAACGGCATCGAGTACGCCGACATGCAGCTCATCGCCGAGGCGTACGACCTGCTCCGGGCCGGCCTGGACGCGACGCCGGCCGAGATCGCGGAGATCTTCCGGGAGTGGAACAACGGCGAGCTTGAGTCGTTCCTCATCGAGATCACCGCCGACGTGCTCGCGCACACCGACGCGGCGACCGGCCGGTCGTTCGTGGACATCGTGCAGGACCGGGCCGAGCAGAAGGGCACCGGTCGGTGGACCGTGCAGAGCGCCCTGGACCTGGGCATCCCGATCACCGGGATCGCCGAGGCGACCTTCGCGCGTTCGCTCTCCGGGCACGTCGACCAGCGCGAGGCGGCCCGCCGGGCGTTCCCCGACGCGGGTGAGAAGTGGCAGGTGACCGACCGGGAGACCTTCGTCGAGGACGTCCGCCGGGCGCTGCTCGCCTCCAAGATCGTCGCGTACGCGCAGGGCTTCGACCACATCCGCGCGGGCAGCCAGGAATACAACTGGGACATCGACCTTGGCGGCACCGCGACGATCTGGCGGGGCGGCTGCATCATCCGGGCCCGCTTCCTCAACCGGATCCGTGAGGCGTACGACGAGCAGCCCGACCTGCCGACGCTGCTGGTGGCGCCGTACTTCGCCGAGGCGGTCAGCGCCGGCGTGCCAAGCTGGCGGCGGGTGGTGGCCGACGCGACCCGGGCCGGTGTGCCGACGCCCGCGTTCTCGTCGTCGCTGGCGTACTTCGACGCGTTGCGCGCGGAGCGGCTGCCCGCAGCGCTGATCCAGGGTCTGCGGGACAACTTCGGCGCGCACACCTACCAGCGGGTGGACCGCGAGGGCTCGTTCCACACCACCTGGGCCGCCGACCGCACCGAGTCGCCGGCGTAGCCGGCGCGGCGCCCGGTTCGCAGCGCCCTGCGCCCTGCTAGATCGTGCTTGATCCAGGATGTAGTGGCCTCCCTCTCCATGGAGGCCACTACATCCATGTTCAAGCGCGATCTAGGGAGACGGCAGGTGCGAACCGGTAGTGGTCAGGCGACCGTGGCGTGCATCTCCCAGACGAGGATCTCGGCTGGTTCGTCGGCGGTCACCCGCCGGCCACCGGTCATGGTGAGCCGGGCCGCGTCGCCGCTGCCGAGCGGACCACTGCCCTCCAGGGTCACCGTGCCGTTGGGCACGTAGAGGTGCACGTAGGGCGCGTCCGGGATGGTGACCTCGTCGCCGGGGGCGAGACGGGCGGCGTGCAGGGTCGCGTACCGGTTGCGGATCCGGATCGCGGACGCGCCGTCGTAGCGGTCCATCCCGGACGCGATCGGCACCAGGCCCCCGCGGAGCAGCTCGTCCTCGATCTCCAACTGCTCGTAGCCGGGGTCTACGCCCTGCTCGTCGGGGAGCACCCACATCTGCACGAAGTGCACCGGGTCGGTGTGCGGCTCCTGGTTGTTGAGCCGCCAGGCGTCGTTCTTCTCGGAGTGCAGGATGCCGGTGCCGGCGCTCATCCGCTGGGCCAGACCCGGGTAGATCACCCCGGAGTGTCCGGTGGAGTCCTGGTGCACCAGGGAACCGCGCAGCACCCAGGTCACGATCTCCATGTCCTGGTGCGGGTGGGTCTCGAAGCCGGCGCCCGGTCGGACCACGTCGTCGTTGTTGACCAGCAGCAGGCCGTGGTGGGTGTTGGCCGGGTCGTAGTGCCGGGAAAACGAGAAGGAGTGCTTGGAGTCCAGCCAGGAGATCCGGGTGGCGAATCGATCATCGGCACGACGGATGTCGACGGCGGGCGCTGGCCCGGTCACCAGGCACGCTGCCCGGCGTCGGGGGTCGACGGCGCCCAGGTCAGGGCCGGATCGCCGCTGGCCAGTTCGGCGATCTCACCGGTGCGCAACTGGGGAGTGTGGCCGAACTCGGCACAGTGCTGCTCGGCGATCTCGGCACAGATCTCGGCTACCTGCTCGCAGATCGGGTCGCCCAGGTCGGCGGCGTTCAACGCCATGATCATCTTGAAGCGGAGATCCCGCATCTGGCCCCCAACCGCCGTCGTCCCACCACCTCCGGACCCTACCCGCCGCCTTTGCGCAGGACCCCGAAACGAGCGCACCCACCCTCACAGGCGGGGTGAGTTGGTGGGGACGCGACGGCGCCGCCCGCACGGGAGTGCGGAC
>NZ_JBEZEH010000288.1:0-6673 GCF_040648775.1 Micromonospora sp. NPDC049089 | reverse complement strand
CAGGGTGAGCTGGGCGAACGCGGACATCCACGCGACCCCGACATACCCCAGCAGCACCGGCACGGGCTCCGGTGCGAGCACGATCTCCGCGCGGGCCCGCCCGTCCCGCTCGCTGACGATAGCGATCAGGCCGCCGGCCGGCCCGAAGACGGCGTACGGCCCGGAGAGGCCGGCCGGGTCCAACGGCCCACCGTGGGCGAGCACCCGGGCTTCGTCCGGCGTGGCCTCCCGGCGCGCGAAGAACCGGTCGGCCGCCGCGTCCAGTGGCAGGTTCACCACGTCCGGGGCGCGCTGTTCCAGCTCGTCGAGGGTCGCCGCCTCGGCGAGGGTGAAGCCGCCCACCGCGGTGCGCCGCAGGGCCGTGAGGTGCCCGCCGACGCCGAGCGCCAGGCCGACGTCCCGGGCGATGGCCCGGATGTACGTGCCGGAGGAGCAGGTCACGTCGACGTCCACGTCCACCACGTCCGGCTCGGTGCGACGGATCGCCAGCACCTCCAACCGGGAGATGGTGACCCGCCGCGCCGGCAGCTCGACGCTCTCCCCGTCGCGGACCCGCTTGTACGCCCGCTGCCCGTCGATCTTGATGGCGCTGACCGCGCTGGGCACCTGGTCGACCTCGCCGCTCAGTCCGGCCAGCGCCGAGGAGATCGCGCCGTCGGTGACCTGCCCGGCCGGCACGGTGGCGGTCACGTCGCCCTCGGCGTCGTCGGTGACTGTGGTCTGGCCGAGCCGGATCGTGCCGGTGTAGCTCTTGCCCGCGCCGATCACGTAGGTCAGCAGCCGGGTGGCCCGGCCGACACCGATCACCAGCACGCCGGTCGCCATCGGGTCGAGGGTGCCGCCGTGCCCGACCTTCCGGGTCTTCGCCAGTCGGCGGATGCGCGCCACCACGTCGTGCGACGTCATGCCGCCGGGCTTGTCGACCACGATCAGACCATCGGTGCTCACGTCGGCCAAGCCTGCCAGATGGCCCGTACTCCGCGGGGCGTGGGCACGCCCCGCGTGACCCGAGCCTCCGCTCACGAGGTCTGCGCCGCTTCGTCGGGACGAGGCGTCCATCCGGCGGGAGGTAGGGCCGGGCAGCCGTGCCCGGTTCCGCGCTGGTGCCCGGGCCCTACCATCTGCTCGCACGCCATCAGCGGCGGCGACATTGACGGGGGAAGCATGGACAACACGTCGTCGAGCGAGCCCACACCGCAGGACCCGGTCGATCCGCCGCCGCCCGCCGCGGTAGCGCAGGTCAACCCGGTGCAGCTACCGGATTGGCTCCGCACATCGCCGACCGAGCACCAGCCGACCGGGTGGGACCGGGTCCGTTTCTTCTCGGCCCGGCACAACGGGGCCATGCTGCTCGGCCTCGGGCTGGTGCTGGCGCTGCTGATGGTCGTCGGCGGGGTGGTGTTGGTCGGTCGGGTCGCCGACGGTGTCCGCGCGTCCGCCTCGGCGAGCCCGACACCGACCCTCACCCCGCCGGTGAGCAGGGTCGGCGAACCACGCGACCTGTTCGCCGGATCACCGGCGGCCTCCTTCGCGCCAGCCGAGGAGGCCGTGCGGATGCCGGCGGCCAAGGGCACCGGGCCGTTCACCGCGACCCAGGTGCGGACAGCGCTGGAGTCGGTGCGCAAGGCACTGATCGAGGGCCGGGTCGACATCTCGATGTTCTCCGGGGATCCGGAGCCGTTCCTCGCGCTGCTCGCCCCGGACGCTCGCGAACGGCTCCGGGGCGACTTCACCAATGGCAGCTTCCTGCGGTACGCCACCAGGATGGCGTCACCGTCGGAGTGGGAGTTCGGCGTCCGCGCCGACGGCCGGGTCAGTTACCGGGCCACCACACAGAACGGCATCCGACTGCTGGAGGTTTCCACGGAGTTCGTCTGGGCGTACCCGTTCGACGTGGACCTGCGGGCCCCCGCCGGCGCCACAGTGGTGGCACTACGCGACCGGGTGGTGTGGCAGGTGCCGCACCCGGACGACGTGCCGGCTTCCTCCCGCGGCCTCTGGATCACCTCGGCGGAGGCCGTGACCTGGAACGCGGACTGCGCTCAGCTCCGTGAGGGCTGGGTGCAGGAGCAGTTCTGGATCGCCGATGTGCACCGGGACCGGATACCCGCGGGCGACCCGGGCACCATCTTCGACCTCGACGCGCCCGCGCCGACCACCACGCGCTGCTGACCGGCGGGTCCCGGCGACCGGTCAGCGGACCGCGCCGGTCACCGCCCACCTGCCGTTGCGCAGTCGCAGCAGCAGGGCGACCAGCCGGATCACCACGAACACTGTGAGCCCGGCCCAGATGCCGCCCAGCCCGAGGTTGAGCGCGTACGCCAGCCAGATGGCCGGCAGGAAGCCGCCGAGCGCCGCCACGATGGTGAGGTTGCGCAGGTAACGCACGTCGCCGGCACCGATCAGCACGCCGTCGAGGGCGAACACCACCCCGGCCAGCGGCAGCATGACGACGAACCACGGCCAGGCCACCATGGCCTGCTCGCGTACCCCGGCATCGGAGCTGAACCACGACGGCACCACGCCCGTGCCGGCGGCGACGAGCAGCGCGAAGCCCACCCCGCAGACGCCGCCGAGCAGCCCGACCCGGCGGGCGAGCGCCCGCGCACCCGCGGCGTCGCCGGCGCCGAGCGCGGCACCGACCAGGGACTGCGCGGCGATGGCGAGGGCGTCGAGGACCAGCGCGGTGAAGAACCAGAGTTGCAGGGCGATCTGGTGGGCACCGACGGCGGCGGCGCCGAAGCGGGCGGCGACGGCGGTCGCGGACAGGAAGCTGGCCTGGAACGCCAGCCCACGGATCAGCAGGTCCCTGCTGAGCACCAGTTGCTGGCGGATCACGCGGGGTTGAGGGCGCAGCGACACCCGTTCACCGACCAGGGCGGCGGCGAAGAGCACTCCGCAGAGCGTCTGCGCGACGACGTTCGCCACGGCCGAGCCGACCAGACCCAGCCCGCCGGGGTAGACCAGCAGCGGGCAGAGCAGCGCGGAGAGCAGGTTGGGGCCGAGCACGAAGTACAGGGGGCGGCGAGTGTCCTGCACGCCGCGCAGCCAGCCGTTGCCGGCGGCGGCGAGGAGCAGGCCGGGAGCGCCGAGGGCCGCGATCCGCAACCACTGGGCGGCGGCGTCGGCGACCTCGCCACCACCACCGGCGAGGGTACGGGCGAGCGCGCCCCCGCCAAGCTGCATGCCGATCGCGATCAGCAGACCGACACCGAGCGCCAACCAGGACGACTGGACGCCCTCGGCGACAGCGGCGGCCCGGTCACCCGCGCCGAAGCGGCGGGCCGTGCGTCCGGTGGTGCCGTAGGCGACCACGGTGCCCACCCAGGCGGTGAGCGTCATGACCGTGCCGCCGACGGCGAGCGCGGCGAGCGGCACCCGGCCGAGGTGACCGACCACTGCGGTGTCGACCAGCACGTAGAGCGGCTCGGCGGCGAGCACCACGAGGGCCGGCAGGGCGAGCGCGGCGATCCGCCGAGGCGAGGCGGGTCGGTGGGCGGTGGTGACGGTCTGGCTCATCGCGGCCGATCCTGGCACGGCTGCGGTAAGGATCGCAATACCGCCGACTACTTACCTCCGCCGGTGCGCCCGGAGCTGGCCGAATCGCCCGACCGCACCGATCCGAGGGATCACCGTCGGCGGCGTCGGATCACTGGCGGGTGTCCATCGACGTCTGCAGCGCGCGGCGGGCCTGCTCGCGGGCGTCGTCGGTGGTGGTCTCGGGCTTGGGCTTGTTCGGCATGGTGGCGCTCCTCTTCCCAGGGCGTGAGCCGCCGACACGCGGCGGCCCTCACGGGCGGTCCTGCTGAGCGCCCCACGGCGGTCCGGGGTTACCGGAGCAGCCGACTGGGCAGCGTGAGCCCGGGTCGATCCGACCCTGGAGGGAGGCAGCGCGGGGTGTGGCACCACCGCCCATGACCTGCACCGCTAGGCGGCACCGGCCTTCTCCCAAGTTATCGTTCAGGTCCACATACTGCTTACGGTTCCCGCCATTTGGACGGTCGGCAACCCGGCTCAGCGGGCCAGGAAGTGCCAGCCCAGCCACCACCAGAACCCGAACAGACCGATCCGGCCCACCGGCACCGAACCGACCTCGTAGCGCATCACGTAGGCACAGACCTCGCCGAGGGTGGGGATCCGCGACCCCTCCCGCCGGGCCATCCACTCGACCACCGCGAAGAGGATCAGCGCGGCGAGGAAGCCGCCGATCGCGAGCGCGCGCATCATCGCCGCACCAGCCCCCAGAAGGCGGCCAACCAGGCGAACCAGGCTGCCGACCTGGTCAGTTGATCCTCCAGGAGAGGATCGGCCAGCCGGGAGAAGGTGGGGAAGTCATCGCCGGCGGCGAGCACGAAGGTCACGCCCTCGAAGACCCCGAAGACCACCACCGGCACCGCCCACCAGGCCGCTCCCGCGCCCAGCCGGCGCGGCGCCGGCCGGCGGGGCACCCGGTTGCTCAGACCGAGCCAGATCAGCACCCCACCCGTCCCGAGGGTGAACAGATTCGCCTCGGTCGAGAAGGACGCGAACCGGCCACCGACGAGCGAGAGGCAGACGAGGACGGGAACGGAGACGGCGGGCCGGTCCCAGGCGCGGGGGGCCTCCACGGTGAGGTCGTGCGGCTGCTCCATCCCGCAATTCTTCCCGGTATCACGGAACGCGGGAAGACCAACACTCCCCGGAGCTGACCCTGATCTTCCAGACCGGCAGATCGATGGCGGCCGAAGGCGCGTCAGCCGATGAGCGCCGCGTCCAGCTGACCGCGGATCGACTCGACCACCTGCTCGACGGTGCCCCGACCGGTGAACCCGGCCGCGAACGTGTGCCCACCACCGCCCAGCGCCACCGCGACCCGACTGACGTCCACAGCGCCCTTGCTGCGCATCGACACCGCCCACTCGGCCGGCCTGGTCTGCTTCACCACACAGCTCACATCCGCCTCGGCGGTGCAGCGCACGGAGTCGATCAGCGCCTCGAGCACGTACGGCCGCTGGTCGTGCCGGGCCAGGTCATCGAGGGTGGCGAAGGTCCAGACCAGACCCCGACCTCCGGCGGCGGCCGGCTCCAGTCGAGCCCGGCCGAGCACCTCGCCGAAGAGGCGGACCGCGCCGAAGGGGCGGGTGTCGAAGACCTGCCGGGAGATGTCACCCGGTGAGATCCCGGTCGCCAGCAGTCGGGCGGCCATCTGGTGCACCGCCGGAGTGGTAGCCGCGAACCGGAAGGAACCGGTGTCAGTGGTCAGCGCCACGTAGAGGCACTCGGCGATGGCCGGATCCACCACCACCCCGAGCCGGGCCAGCAGTTGCTCGACCACGACCGACGTGGCCGCCGCCCCCGGGTCGACCAGGTTGACGGTGCCGAAACCGGGGTTGGAGGCGTGGTGGTCGAGCACCAACGCCGCACCCGCCGACGACAACCGCCCGGCCAACTCGCCGAGACGCGACTCGCTCGCCGCGTCGAAGCAGATCACCAGATCGGGCGCCGGGTCGGCGGCGTCCGCCGGGACCAGCAGATCCAGACCCGGCAGCCCCCGGAACGGCTCCGGAACCTCCGGCGGCCCGGGAAAGGTCGCCTGCACGTCGCGTACGCCGAGCTGCCGCAGGCCCAGACCGAAGCCGAGCATGCTGCCCAGCGCGTCGCCGTCCGGATTGATGTGGCAGATCAGCAGCACCCGGGCGGTCGGCGGGAGAGCCCGCACCAACGCCTCGGCCTCGGCCCACGCCGCCTCGGTCGGGCCGAGCCCGGTCGAGGCGACGAACGCTGCGCTGGCGGTGCTGGTCACCGCGCTTCCCCACCCCGCGGGGTCTCCTTGACGTCGGCCTCGTCGGCCTCGTCGGCCTCGTCCGTCTCGTCGTCCTCGTCATCCACCCGGTACGGCTGGGCCTCGCCCGCGTACTTCGCCTGGGCGGCGAGCCGCTGCACCTCGGCGTCGGCGTTGCGGGCGGCGGCGAGCAGGTCGTCGATGTGCTTGACCTGGTCCTGTACGTCGTCGAGGACGAAGGCGAGCGTCGGCGAGTGGCGCAGCCCGAGCGCCTTGCCGACAGTGCTGCGCAGCATCCCCTTGGCGCTCTCCAGCGCCGCGGCGGTGTCCGCCTGGGCCACCGAGTCCCCGAGCACCGTGTAGAAGACCGTCGCGTCGCGCAGGTCAGCGGTAATCCGGGCGTCGGTGATGGTGATCATCCCGAGCCGCGGGTCCTTGATCTGGCTCCGCACCACCGACGCGACCAGCTCACGCACCCGTTCCGCGTGCCGGCGTACCTTGGCCGGATCAGACATCTCGCCACCTCCACGGCGTCCTGCTTCCGGTCGACCCGGCGACCCGGAGGCCGCCGGCCGACCGGCCAACATCTCGAACACTACCTTCGGGGCCGCTCCGGTCGCCCGGCACAGCCGGCACCATGGTCAGTCGTCGTCCACGCCGTAGAGCCGGCGTCGAACAGACAGCAACTCGACCTCGGGGCGATTGGCCACCAGGCGCTCACAGGAGTCGAGCACCTCGCGGACGTGCGCCGTCTCGGCGGCCACCACGGCCACCGCCAGTTGCGGGGGGCCAAGCACGGGGCGGGCCCCCCCCCCCGCCGGGGGGCGGCGCGTCGCCCGGCCCCCCCCGGCCCCCCGTCTCCCCCCCCACGCCGGCCGAGATCGCCAGCCGGGCCGCGCCGGTCCGCCCCCG